>CATPBY010000048.1 GCA_955652845.1 uncultured Terriglobales bacterium
CACTCGTAGGCATCAAATGCCGGCGTCAGTTGTTCCGCACGCAGTTAGCGGGATTGAGGCCTGCGTTGACAGTGAATTCACTTGATGAGAAACTGCGCTTACTCTCGGCGTAATCGATTGCGGTTGCTCACCCCCAAAGGCCTGCAATTCCGCGAATCTTCGGTATCCTTCCGCTTATGAGAACCGGGTCCAGCATCGATCGCGAATCTTTCCAAAGGCTGCTGGCCAACGCATTTGCGGTGCAAGAAAGTCAGATGGAAACTCAGTCGCACTCTGCCATCGTTCAGATTCAACAGTCGATCAAGGCGGGAGATCTCGATCTTGACTCTGCGATGCATTTAATCGCCGACCGCACTCGAGTTGTGGCAGGCGCCGCCGGAGTAGCAATCGGTTTGCTCAGGGGCGATCAATTAATTTACCGCGCGGGAAGCGGAACTGCAGCGGCGTACATCGGGCGGCGTGTGATGGCCGCATTGAGTGTCTCAGCGGCTAGCAAGACCAGCCGCGAAGTTCTGCGAGTAGAGAATGCGCAGACCGACTCACGCATCGAGGCTGCGATTTGCCGGCAGTTCGGCGCCGATTCCCTCATAATGCTGCTGATCTATCAGGGCCGTGCGGTTGCCGGAATGCTTCAGGTTTTTTTCAGCGAGGCTCACCGCTTTGAAGATCCTGAGGTGCGATCTTACCGGATGATGGCGGGCTTGGTAGGGGAGGCATTGTCTCAAGCGACGCGGACCGAAAATAGGCCAGTTGCTTCAGCGGTTCCGGCGATCGGGCCGACCGCCATTTCGCCGATTACCGCTCCGCAGTTTTCGAGCCATGTGGTTTCCCTGCCGAAGCCCGCCAGGGAACATGCGATCCATCGAGCCTACGCATTTCTCATGGCTTCGCTCACCCGTTGGCCTGAGAGGTTGCGGGAGCTTGGAGCCGACACGGTCAGGGACCCGCTCAAGCGTGTTTTCCGTGAGCCCCGCAATTATGCGGCTCTCGCGGGAATAGTTGCCCTATTGGTAATCGCGTGCTGGGTTAACCGAATCGAGCGTCGCCAGATTTCTCCTGCGCTGAGCTCCGGATTACAGAGGTCGAATCCAATCGAGGCGGCCGAACCAGTCGCGATTATAAAACCCGGGGTGACCGCCTCATCGAAGGCCAGGAGCGCGTTCCGCCGTGTGTCTGGGGTGAACGAAGTCGACTACATCTCGGATGACGTGACCGTCCGTTATTTCACGCCTGCCACACCGCCACGGCCGGTGGCCGCCGCATACAGGCAGGTTGATATCGGCAAAGATGTAACCGTCCGCTATTTTGCTCCCAAAACGGCGGCCGCCACGCCCGCGCCCGGCCCGGTAACGACGGGCCGGCATAAAACCCGCTTGTAACGATCCGCTTTGACAATTCGCGCGCTTCTATTATCTTTACCTCCAACCGGCTTAGGTGCGTTCTCGAAAACTTAAGTCTTGCCTCCGAAGGAGAAGGTGTGCGCGATTTTCGTTTCAAGCTGAGTTCGCGGGCCCGAAAGCTGCTGCTCATTGTGGTGCTTGCGATTATCGTCGCTTACGTTGTTTTTGGAGCGTTTATGTGGCGCACCATGCGCCAGCCTCCGGAAGCTTTCGCACAGGTGATGGGGCGGATCCCTGGGCCGGTAGCATTCCTGCTGTTCCCCTTCGAAACCTTGTGGACGCGGGCTCGCGCCGGAACTCTGAATATCGGAGATCCTGCGCCGGATTTCTCGCTGCTGAAAGTGGACAAGAGTGGATCAGTTCAGCTTTCCGCGTTGAACAGGCAACAACCGGTAGTGCTGGTCTTTGGCAGCTATACTTGACCCCCGTTTCGGCGGGAGGCTCCTGCCCTGAACAAGCTCTACGACCAGTACGGAAGCCGCGTTGCGTTCCTTGTGGTTTACATCACTGAAGCCCATAGCAGCGACGTCTGGCAGATGCAGAGCAACATCAAAGACAAGGTAGTATTCGCCAGCCCGAAAAATGAAGGGGAGCGGGCATTTGTGGCCGGAGCGTGCGTGCGCAAGCTCGGGATAAAGTTCCCTGCCGTTCTCGATGAGTTTGGCAACACCACTGAACAGGCGTACACCGGTTGGCCCGACCGTCTCTACCTGATCGATGGGCAGGGCAAAGTCGCCTATAAGAGCAAGCCAGGCCCGTTTGGCTTCAAGCCGGATGAACTCGCAACCGCGCTCTCGCGAGTGACCTCAGTAAAGGCAAGTAAGTAGAAACAGCGCCTTATCTCATAAAATTGTGGCAGCTTCTGATTGAATCCTCTGCCACGCACGTTTGACATGTCGTGCGGTGGTGTTTGCCTGTCCGACACACAGACGCAGGGTGAGCCGGTCGTTCAATCGTGTATGAGTGAGGTAAATGTCTCCGCTGCGGTTCAGACGGTCCATCAGAGATTGATTGACTTCGTCTCCGCCCTTATGACGGAAACAAACCAGGTTTAGCGGCGCCGGCGCCGCCAATTCAAAGCGATTATCTTTTCTTATCCAGTCAACAAGCTGCTGCGCCAGTTCGACGTGCCGCCGAATGTGATACTGAAGGCCCTCAATTCCATAGTGGCGGATCACGAACCACAATTTAAGTGAGCGGAATCGCCGGCCCAGCGGAATTTGCCAGTCGCGGTAATCGATGACTGCTCCGCTTTCTGTTGCCTTATTGCGCAGATATTCCGGAAGCACGCTTAATGTCTGGATCAGGCTTCCGCGGTCGGCCACGTATAAACAATTGCAGTCGAAGTTGGTGAACATCCACTTGTGAGGATTGAAAGTATAACTGTCCGCAAATTCGATTCCCTCATGGATATGCCGGAATTCTGGACACAGCGCGGCCGTGCCTGACATCGCAGCATCCACATGCAGCCAGATCTTGTGTTCGCGGCAGATGCGTCCGATTTCCGGCACGGGATCGATTGCGTTTGACGACGTTGTCCCAACTGTGGCGCAAACGAAACACGGAATCAAACCGGCGCGCCGATCTTTTTCAATCTCCAAAGCAAGCGCATCGGGGCGCATGGCAAAGTTTCCGTCCACGGCGATGAGACGAAGATTCCGGCGGCCGAGTCCGGCAATCTGGACGCCTTTTTCAATTGAGGAATGGGCCTGCGACGAGGCATAAGCCACCAGTTTCCCGCCGCAGCCGTTCTGATTAGACGCGAAATTCGTGGCCCGCTCGCGCGCTGCCAGCAAAGCGCATAACGATGCGCTGGAAGCGGTGTCTTGAACGACTCCGCCGCCACTTTCGGTCGAAAGAAATTTTCGCGGCAGGTCGAGCATAGTGACCAACCAGTCGAGAACGTGCGTCTCAAGTTCGGTGCAGGCCGGACTCGTCGCCCACAGCATTCCTTGCACTCCCAGACCCGAGGAAAGCAGGTCGCCGAGAATTGCCGGTCCCGAAGCATTGCACGGAAAATAGGCGTAAAAGTTGGGCGATTGCCAGTGGGTAATCCCCGGAAGAATAAGTTTTCCGACGTCTGCCAGTATCCGGTCAAAAGGTTCGCCTTGCGCCGGGGCTGCGCCTGGCAGAGAAGCCCGAATCTCCCCTGGTTTAACTCGCGACAGCACCGGTAAGGTTTCAACCCGCGTCTGGTAATCCGCGATCCAATCCACTACGGCGTGGCCGTGGCGACGGAATTCGTCGGGAGTCATGTGGAAAGTTTTTTCTTCGGGCATAGCCCTCCGTCATGAATGTTGTAGTTAGCCATCTGAATTTGTGCTTTGCAGTTTCTGGCGTCGCAATTGAAGCGATAAAGCGAAGTTATTCCAACCGGCCGTAGTACACGCGCGTCTTATACTCAAGCGACACCCGGCCGCCAGCTTGATTCTTTTCAAAAATCCGGCGCAACTCCCGTAGCATGGGCTCATACCGGGCATCGCTTTTCTGCGGAATGTAGGAAGAAGACAGCAACCTTCCTTCGACGCCCGCACAGTCGAATTCCTGGCTCAGTTCGAATACGCGTTCGTTGTATTTGGACGGAGAAAAAAATGCGCCAATCTCCGCCGTCGCGCGCTCGTGCCGCACCTCCTGGTAGTCGGTGCCGTAGGTCAACAGCAACTGCTCGTACTGGCGGAGAAATGGCGTCGAATCTGTGCAGCGCTCGTTCCACAGAAGCACTGTCCAGCCCGCCGGTTTGAGAATACGCACGAACTCGCGCCGGGTTCGTGTGCGATCGAACCAGTGCGCCGCCTGGGCAGCGGTTACAAAATCGACGCTGTGATCCTGCAACGTAGTCGCCTCTGCCGTACCTGCCACGCTG
>CATPBY010000049.1 GCA_955652845.1 uncultured Terriglobales bacterium
CCTTTGATCCGGGTCCTTGTTCAGGCAGCCGTCAATCACATGCACCAACGCGGGACTAACGTTGGCGCGCAATGTCGAAATTGGTTCCAGGTCTTTTTCCAGGATCGCAGACGCCACCGTCAGTTGCGATTTGCCTTCAAACGCGCGCTTGCCGGTCACCATCTCGTAGAGCACCGCCCCGAGCGCGAAGATGTCGCTGCGCGCATCCGCTTCCCGGCCTTCGATCTGCTCCGGGGACATGTACTGCATCGTTCCGAGGATAGTGCCGTGTGTAGTGAGCGGTGAAAGCTGGGGGCTGGGCGAACTCATGGTCAAGGCTGCGGAAACCAGCGGCGCCGAACCATTGGCTACCGCCAAAGCGTGCAGTGGCTTGGCCAACCCAAAGTCCAGCAGCTTCGCGCCTGACTTGGTCAACATCACGTTGCCGGGCTTAAGATCGCGATGCACGATGTCGGCACGGTGAGCCTTGTCCAGGGCGTCGGCGATTTCGCGGCCAACCTCCACCACCAGATCGACCGGTAACGGCCCTTTGCGTATACGCTGGGCTAGCGTCTCGCCCTCCAGATGCTCCATCACCAAGAAGTCGACGCTATTCTGCGATCCGACGTCGTGCAGCGTGCAGATATTCGGATGATTCAGTGAGGAGATCGCCTTCGCTTCGCGCTCGAACCGTTGCTTCAGTTCAGGATTGTCGGACAGGTGCGAAGTAAGCACCTTGATGGCGACGGTTCGGTCGAGCCGAGTATCCCGGGCGCGATACACTTCACCCATACCTCCAGCACCCAGCGGAGACTGGATTTCGTAAGGGCCGAGTTTCGTGCCAGAGGTGAGGGCCATCCGTACGCGCCATTATATTCCCCAGAAAGGGTGCTGCACCTGAATGCGACGATTCTCGACGTGTTGTCGGCAAACAAGAAGTAATTCCGTTCGTTGGGCGGCGTAAGCCATCAACGCTCGTCCGATGGCATTGATTTGCTAAGGAGCGCACTCCGTATTCGAAACGGTACTGAGTTGTCGTCAGAAATGTGCTGCGCTCCGTCGCTTGCTTCCCACAATGCGCAAGACCGCATGTCCACTGACTTCAGCGAGGTATGGCAATATGTCACTTTCTCTGTACGCCAATGAAGAGGATATTCGCTTTCTGGGCCGGAACAGCTAGACCTTCCAGGACCAAGATGAAGTTTTGCTGTGCCCTCCATTGAAGGGGCGCTTTTCGCTGGAAACTCCGCATCGCGCAGAACCATGAGACCGCTTTCGGGAAGTCACAACCAGAAAAAACTTCGCCATTGTGATGGATGACCTAGGACGTGGACCGCACCCGCGCTACCGTGACCCACGCGGCAACTCCGCATGGGGAAAAAAGCATGAAGCGCTTCACACTTCTGTTAGCTGCATTGGGGATGACCGCTTCACTGGCAGGCGCCGCTGTCACCGAGATACGCAAAGATCTTCCCAACCAGACGGCCCTGCTGTCTCCTACACCGATCATGGCGGCTCCGGGCACGGCCGGTTCTTATTTGCTGTCCGTGTACTTCGAAGAATCGGCGGAATGCCATTGCACGGTGAAACTGAGCTGGATCGACGAGAACAATGGCGCGGAGCAAAGGTCTTTTCTTGACGCTCCCTACAACGACTGGGTCGGGCAGATTCGCGTAGCTCCAAATACCGCCCCGACCATCGAGACGGACGGCGAAGGCGGGAGCTATGACTACGGCATTTATGTCGTGGGATTGGGGCTTTGGCGGACGGGCACCCAGGCCCAGGGTGGGCTTTCAGAACCATTCTCATACGCCGCGCCAGGTCTTAGCAGCGCCGTTTCCACAAGCCTGTTCACTCCTTCAACCGACGCAACCTACCTGGTATCCGTTGTGCTGACACAGACAGCGCCGTCGTCTGCCAGCTTTACAGTCTCCTGGGTCGGATCCCATGGACCCGAAAGCGTGACTGGGAGAAACATCTTTCCCATTCATGTTGTCGCAAAACAGCCGGTAACGCTCTCCACTTCTTACAGTGGGGCTGCTGAAATCTATGATCTCTATGCGAATGCTGTGGAGTTCGGCACGCCGTTCGCGGGCACCGGGCCTCTGACCGATCACGAATACAATCTGACGGGATGGACTAACGCCACTTACCCCAAATTGAGAACAGTGACTAAATCCTCCGCGGGAGGTCCAGTTTTGCTGGGCTGCTCGGCCCTCTCTTTCTGGCCGAATTCAGCACAGTATGGCGAGGCGGCAGAGATCTTGTGGGTGGACGAGAATGGCCATGATCTGACGCGCACGGTTGACATGAGCAGTAGTTCAAACTCGTGGGTGGGCTCGGGAGTTCTGGACGACAACGCCAGCGTTCAATTCTATACGTACAACACCGTGGGCCAGCGCTGGGGGTCCAGCCCGACTTACAATCTGGAGGTGGAAGCCATCCAATTCTGATCGCGGCGACGATCGGAATTTGGGGGCTTCCATGTTGCTCAGCGGGGTGATGGAAGAATTGCCGCGCCAATGTCCGTCGGCCCGGCAGGGTGCTCTATATGGTTGGGCTGCACTTGGCGATGTCGATGTTAATCTGCAAAACTCTCTCCTGTTTTATAAAAATTTGGGAATCCCCAGCACTTCGTTCCTCATCTAACTAACTGGTTAATTAAGTGAGGGTCGTGAGAGCGGTGACGTCCAAATCGCGCATGGGCTCACGCGGACGGCCGCAACAAAGCCGGGCCGCGATCCTGCAAGCGGCGGTGCGTGAGTTTGCCCGTGAAGGTGTTGCCGGCGCGCGCACCGATGCTATCGCCCGCGCCGCCCGCGTGAATAAGGCCCTGCTCTATTACTACTTCGAAGACAAAGAAGCGCTCTACGAAGCCGTCATCGACCAGGTCTTTGGCGGACTGACCGCCAATGTCCGTGAGGTTCTGGCTCGGGAATTGCCTCCTAAGGAAAAAATTCTGGCTTACGTGGGCGCGCACTTCGATTACATCGCTGGCAATCCCTTGTACCCGCCAATAGTGCAGGACGAAATGATGCGCGCCCGCCGCGGCAACACGACCCAGTTTGAGCGCATGGTGAAGCAATATTTCCATCCGCTTTTCAGCAAAATTGCTGAAGTGTTACGCGATGGGCAGACAACCGGAGAATTTCGTCAGGTCGACGCAATGCACTTCATCCCGTCGATGATCGCCGTCATAGTTTTTTACTTCAGCAGCGCGCCTGTAATGCGAGCGATGACCGGAGGCGACCCGTTGTCTCCGGAGCGCCTGAGCCAGCGGCGGGCCGCAGTTCTTGATTTTATTTCCGCAGCCTTGTTCCGGCATTATCCGGATCCAAAGCCAGAAGGAGGACAAAGTGAGCGCGCGCAATAAATTCCTGATTATTTTGTCCCTGGTCTGCGCCGTGTCCCTCGCCTATTACCTCATTTCCACCCCGCGCTCGCAGGATTTGATCTTGATCGGCACGGTCGATTCCAACCAGGTAATCGTCAGCCCGCAGGTCCAGGGCCGTCTTGCCAGGCTCCTGGTGGACGAGGGGACACAGGTCAAGCAGGGAGATTTGATCGCCGTTCTCGATCCTTCCGAATTAGAGGCACAGGCCCGTGCCGCAGCAGCCATGATCGACAGCATGCGTTCCCAGGTGGCGGCGACTCAGGCGACCGAGCAGGCCACCGCCGGATCGACGACCAGCAGCGTGGCCAATGCTCAGGCGAAATTGCAATCCATGCGTGCCCAACTGGCTCAGGCCGAAGCCACGTTGGTGCGCACTCAGAGCGATAGCCGGCGCACCATCGAATTAGCCAGGCAGGGAGTCGCATCCGACCAGGATCGCGTGCAGGCGGAGAGCAACCTGAAGGCGCAGCAGGCTACCGTGCAAGCTTTGAAAGATCAGGTCAACGCAGCGCAAGCCGACTTGAACACCGCAACTGCCAACACCCACCAGGCGCACGCCGCCCAAAGCACGGTCGAATCCACTCGCGGCCAGTTGGCAAATGCCGTAGCTCAGTTGAAGGAAGCGGAAGTACGCCTTGGGTACACCAAGATTTACTCGCCGGTGACAGGAACGGTTTCGGTGCGCGCTGCACGTGAGGGAGAAGTGCTTAATCCGGGTCAGCCCGTCGTGACCATCGTCGATCTGGCCGACACCTGGGTTCGCGCCGCGATTCCCGAGACCCAGGCAGACCACATTGGCCTTGGAGACACGCTGCGTGTCCGCTTACCGGGGGGCACGGTTACCTCCGGCAAAGTCTTCTTCAAATCAGCCGAAGCTGACTTCGCTACCCAGAGGGATGTCAGCCGCCGCAAACGCGACATTAAGACCATCGTTCTCAAAGTGCGGCTGGATAATCCTAAAGGCGCGTACGTGCCGGGAATGACGGCGGAAGTTCTGGTTTCACCCGCTCAGCTGAAAGGAATTCCCGGCAACCAAAGCGCGGCGGCGGACCAGAAGCCATGATGACCGATCTCAATCCCGGCAAGAGCGGCATCTCCAGCAGTTCCGGCTCCGGCAACGGTCACGCCGCAAATGTTCCGAACGCTATCGACGTTGAACATATTGTCAAACAGTATGGCGATTTCACCGCAGTCAACGACGTAACGTTCCACGTAAAAGAGGAAGAAATTTTCGGGCTACTGGGACCGAATGGCGCCGGCAAGTCGACCCTCATTCGAATGATGACGACGCTCATCCCCATCACTTCAGGTCTGGCCTGCATCGCGGGACATGATGTATCGAGAGAACCCGATGCGGTGCGACGCGCCATCGGTGTCATTCCGCAGGCGCTGACCAGCGACCTCGATCTTTCAGTCCAGGAAAACCTGAGCATTTATGCCAAACTTTACGATGTGCCGGGCGAGAAACGCAGGGCAGCTATCGACGAGTTGCTGGAACTCGTGGATCTTACCAAGTGGCGTTCCGCGCAAACCAAAACGCTCTCCGGCGGCATGCGTCGTCGCCTGGAAATCGCGCGCGGCCTGGTGCACAGTCCCCGCATCTTCTTTCTCGACGAGCCGACCACAGGCCTGGATCCTGTTTCCCGCGTCGCTGTTTGGGAAATGCTCACCAACATCAAGGCCAACCGGAAACTGACAATTCTGATTACAACCCACTACATGGATGAGGCCGACCGCCTGTGCGATCGCATCGCCATCGTGGATCACGGCAAGCTGGTGGCGCTTGATACGCCGCCTGCGCTTAAAGCCAGCGTGCCCGGTTCGAATGTGATTGAGGCGCAGTTTGATAACGCCCCTGCCGATTGGGAGCAGCGCCTGCAGAAACTAACTGAGGTGACTTCGGTAAACCATCAGGGCGCTGGCATGTTCCGTATCTTGACTGGCAACGGTTCCCGCACTACGACCGAACTGGTGGAGGCGGCGGTGCAGGCCGGGGTGAGTGTGAAATCTCTGTCCGTTCAAAACACTACCTTGGACGACGTGTTCGTCCACTACACCGGGCGGCAACTGCGCGACGAACTGGTGAAAGCCCACGGCTTCGTCATGCCACCCAGGCCAGGATTGCAACCATGAATCACATCATGGCCATCATCGAACGCGAAATGCGCAAGTTCTTCCGTTCTCCGGCGCTGATGATGGCGTCGATGATTTTTCCCCTGGTTCAATTAATTGTGCTGGGCAATGCTTTCGGCGGCAAGATTCGCGACGCAAAAGTTGGCCTGGTGGACCAGGACGGTGGCACCCAGGCCTTGAAAATCCGGCAGGCCTTCGATTCGGTCCGCGCCAATATGCGCACCTTTGAGCCGGTTTATTACACCAGTGATAAGCAAGCTATGGAAGATGTGCGCAACGGAAAAATTCAGGGCGCGGTAGTCATTCCTCCGCAGTATTCGCGGCGAGTGTACGAACAGGACCAGCCTCGCATTGCTCTGATCGTCGACAACAGCGACAATTTCATGAGCTCGACTCTGGAAGACGAGCTCAGCCAGATCACAAACGCGCTGAACAATCCCATGGTCGAGCCACGCATCCTGCAGCAGACGGTTCTGCAGATCGTGGAGCTCTATCCCTATATCGAATATATGGAATATCTGCTTCCGGGTTCGATCAGCCTGGCCATGTTCGTCTCCGTCATGATCGGCGGTGGCATGCTTTACATCGATGATAAAGCCCGGGGAGTTGTCGAAGGCTATCTGGTAACGCCCATCACTAAGACGGAACTCGTATTCGGGCTTAATGGCGCCGGCGCGATCAAGGCAACGCTGACCGGGGTGGTTATCACCGTCATCGGCTCCATGCTCGCAGGTGTAAGTACGCTGTTTAGTCCAGCTACGGCGCTTGGGCTGATCATCATGATTGTGCTCACTTCCCTGGCCTTCAATACCATGATGTTTCTGCTGATGGTGCGGGTTGACGATCCGCTGGTGCCGCGAGCTATCTTCGGAATCCTGAATACGTTGTTATTTTTTCCCAGTGGCGCGATCTATCCCATCCAGGCATTCCCCTGGTGGCTGCGCGCGATTGCGAAAGTCGACCCCTTTACCTTCGCCGTGCACGGCTTTAAGGCCCTGCTGTTGAAGGAAGCAGGCTTCTCTGCCATCGTCCCCGACATGCTCTATCTTTCGATGTTTGCGCTGGTTGCGCTAAGCGTAGCGACACCATTGTTCAAACGCACGTTGTAGCGCGGGCGTCCTCGCCCGTGCAAGAAGCATCACCCGAGATGAAAGCTGTTGCAGAAACTTTCTGGAAACTCCGGAATCAATTATGCTGGTGCAGCCATGAGTCTGCTCGACGCCCCTCCTTACGACCCCGCCAGGGAGCGAAGACGTAAAGTCAGAATTGTCAGCGCAATCGTACTGATGCTGCTGCTTGCCGCGGTCGCGTGGCTGAATCGCTACTGGCCGGAAAAACACGTGGCGGATAAATTCTTTGCGGCTCTTCAGAAGAAAAATTACGAGGCGGCGTACGGCGTTTATTTTGTCGATCCGCAATGGAAGCAGCATCCCGAGAAGCACTCCCAGTACCCCTACAGCGAGTTCTACCGCGACTGGGGGCCGGGAGGAGAATGGGGAGTGGTCAACAGTTACGACTTGTACGGGGCCAGCAGTTGCTCCGGCGGGGGCAGTGGAATTGTCGTAGATGCGATTGTGAATGGCCGCGCGCAGCATGCCCAACTGTACGTCGACAAATCCGACAAGAGCCTCAGCCCGCCGCCATGCGAGCTACAGTTCCGCTGATGCTGCGCGCAAATCGCCGCGCTGCAATTCGGAACCTGGGACATCACCACGACTGCCAGATGTGCTCACGCGCTGACGCTGGCAAAATGCTCCAATGTCTTCCGCAGAGAAACCTCATCGCCAACATTTAGGCAAGTCATCGCGCGGTCGATCTGACGCATCAATCCGCAAAGAACTTTCCCAGGACCAACTTCCACGAAAGTTCGAACTCCCTTCTCCATCAACAGGCGCATTGACGGATGCCATTTGACCGCGCCGGTCACCTGGCGGACCAGAGCGTCGCGAGTGCTGTCGGCGTCATCAATCATTACGGCATCGACATTGCATGCGACCGGAACCGCCGGCTTGCGAAAGGTCAGCGAACGTAAGTCCGCTGCCAGTCGGTCTTGCGCCGGTTTCATCAGCGAACAATGAAAGGGAGCGCTTACCGGCAAAATCATGGCGCGCTTGGCGCCACGCTCGTCTGCCAGCTTGGTGGCACGCCCCACCGCAGCGGCGTCGCCTGAGATCACAATCTGCTCGGGAGAATTGAGGTTGGCCGGCTCGCAAACCTCGCCCTGCGCAGCGTCTCTGCAAACGGCAGTGACCTTCTCCAGGTCCATTCCGAGGACAGCCGCCATCGCGCCTGCCCCGACCGGAACTGCTTCCTGCATGTACTTGCCGCGATTGCGCACGGTGCGCGCGGCATCGGCAAAATTGAGTGTTCCGGCAGCAACGTGCGCGGAATATTCTCCCAAGCTGTGCCCGGCGACAAAGCTGGGCTTCAGGCCTTTTTCGTCCAGAACGCGCCAAGCTGCGACTGATGCGGTCAGAATCGCGGGCTGCGTGTTTTCGGTGAGGCGAAGTTGCTCCTCGGGACCGTCAAAGCAGAGCCGTGAAAGCTTGAAACCGAGCGCTTCATCGGCTTCGTCGAAAGTCTGTTGCGCGATGGGATAGCGTTCTGCCAATTCTTTCCCCATTCCCACAGACTGAGACCCCTGGCCGGGAAACAGAAAAGCGATCAGAGATTGCGGTGTGGTCATAGGTCGTGGAGGTCTTTTCGTAGAGGCTTTGTCCTCAATTGCCCGGCCGAGGCAGCCGGCGGTACCTGTCCCGGCGACCTTTGTCGCCCACCCAGACAAGGGCAGGCCTACGTGCTCATTGTTGCTACCCTTATTCCCGCTAGTTCTTTCTCGATCTTGCTATTAATTCTCCGCTCGGCAAATTCAGCGGCTACGCGAATCGCATTCTTGATGGCGTTCGCATTCGACGATCCATGGGTAATGAAGCACACCCCCTTCACGCCCAACAATGGCGCTCCGCCATATTCGGTGTGGTCAAGCCGCTTTTTAAAATCGGCGAACGCGCTGCGCGACAGTAAATATCCGACCTGCCGCGTAATAGTTTCCTTGAGACTCTCTTTCAGGATTGCTCTCACCAGATTCGCCACGCCTTCAGAAGTCTTCAACGCCACGTTGCCCACGAAGCCATCGGCGACGATCACATCCACCTCGCCGCCGTACAGGTCTCGGCCTTCCACGTTGCCCACAAAATTCAGCGGAAGCTTTTTCAGCAGCTGGAAGGTTTCGCGAGTCAATTCGTTGCCTTTGGTTTCTTCTTCGCCAATCGAAAGCAGCCCGACCTTGGGGCGCCGCGTGCCGAACATATTGCGAAAGTAAATTTCGCCCATCACTGCGAACTGCTCCAGGTTCTCTGGTGTGCAGTCGACGTTGGCCCCTACATCCAAGAGGATGGCAACTGTCCGAATCGCGGTAGGAAACACTGCAGCCAGCGCCGGACGATCGACTCCAGGAATCCCGCCCAGAACCATCTTCGCCGTGGCCATCGCGGCCCCGGTATTGCCTGCGGTCACGAAGCCTGCGGCTCGTCCTTCACGCGCCAGGCGAAGCCCCACCCGCATGGAAGAATCACGCTTGGCGCGGACCGCCTGCACCGCCTTATCCTCCATGGTAATGACTTCGCTGGCGTGGATTATTTCAAGAGGCAGCCCGGAAGCGGAAGGATAACGGCTGAGTTCAGCCCGAATCGCGGCCTCATTGCCTACCAGGATGACGCGCACGCCAAAGTGACGTGCCGCCTGAATCGCGCCGTCGATCTCAGGCTTCGGCGCACGGTCTGAACCCATCGCGTCCAGGGCTATGACGCTCGGCATGAAATGATTGGGCTAGCTGGATTCTTCGACGTCTAAAACTTCGCGACCCTAATAGTAACCGCATTTGGGGCAGGCGCGATGCGGCATTTTACGTTCGTGGCAGTTGGGGCACTCCGAAAGCGAGTGACTTTTGAGGGCGTCGTGAGCGCGCCGCGAACTGGTCCGCGCCTTGGAGTGCCGCCGTTTTGGATTTGGCATTGAATTCCTCTCGTTATGAGCCCGCAGCTCTTAGGTTTTAAATCCTGATGTCCTTCCGAGATTGCGAGAATCTTGGTTCTTGCCGATGGCGGAGAACCTAGATCCCTCGCTACGTTCAACATGACAAGCAAGAGTCTTCAGTTTTCTAACTTGCCTCGAATGTCTTTCAGCGCCGCCCATCGCGGATCTTCCAACGGCTCAGCACAGGAACATTGCTCAGTGTTCAGATTTCGGCCGCAATGCGGACACAGGCCCTTGCAATCATCGCGGCAGATCGCCTTTATGGGAAGAGCCAGTAGAACCTGCTCCCGCAACGCGTCCTCCAGGAGCAATCCTTCCCCCTGGTAGTAACTGACTTCCGCTTCCGCGCTGGTAACCGATAGCTCAGCTCGCCCGGCATCCGTTCCTTGCGGTCGGTATAAAAGATCAAAACTTCGAGTCAGTTTCTCCACTACCGGCTCCAGGCAGCGCGCGCATACCATCTCGATTTTGGTGGCAAGCTCACCCGTGAGTCTTATGTCTTTTACTGTCTGATGCTTGCCGTGGCGCTCCTCGACCAGTTGGGCGCGTCCAGCAGTATGTAAATTGTCCGCCTGACTCAGGTCCGGCCCGAAATCGATTACCCCGGGAGCGTAGTCTTCTTCGAAATCTACGGGATGGAGCTCCAACTCATGAATTTCGATGAACATCGGAAACCTCCGCGCCCCCTACCTGATGCCGCGAAGGCCGCGGAAGCACGCTCAGAGGCGTAAGTCCTCCAGGAAGCAAGAAATAAGTATAAAGGTCGTTGCGGAAAGGGGTCAAGGAACCCGCTGGACGGGCAGTGGCTCATTTCCAATTCTCAGGGTTGTTCTCAAGCGCCATCCCCAAGCCCGGCGCGGTCAGCCGGGCGAGGAATCTCGCGTGGAGTGGCCACACCTGCTGTTCCTCTGCGCCAGATCCCTTCGACTCCGCTCAAAGCAAGCTCTTCGCACCGCCTGAAAACGGCTGCTCTA
>CATPBY010000050.1 GCA_955652845.1 uncultured Terriglobales bacterium
CACGAAGCAGCCGCCTCGCTGCTCGACGCCGCTTTGCAAAAGGAACTGGCTGAAATCAAGCGGAGTTCGATTTCAGAGTTGGTTGCGACACGATATAAGAAGTTCCGCAACATGGCGCAGTTTCTGCGGGTCGAAGAGTAGTTCCACAGAAGTCTGGTTCAACGACAGGTACCTTCGTTTTCAGACCGTGGTTTCCTCGTGTGCTCCCCGTCGCACATGCCGTATAATTGAGGGTTCTACTTCATCCATTAACAACGAAAATTGGCGGGCTAAACCCGCTCCGCTCAGGAAGGATCCAGGAATGGCCACCACCGATGTAGCGCTCCATGAAGCCTCGGGGCGATTAGAACCGAAGCGCGTTGTCAACAACATGAGCATCCAGGTTGCGACGGTGAACGGTTCCGGTTCGCAGAGTTCCAACACTGTGCTGTTGCGCAGCATTTTCCAGATGGGAGTACCGGTTTCGGGCAAAAACCTCTTTCCGTCAAATATTGCAGGTTTGCCCACCTGGTACACCATTCGCGCCAATAAAGACGGATACATCGCGCGCAAGAAGGAAATCGACTTTGTAGTGGCCATGAACCCGGAAACGGCGCAGGAAGATGTAATGTCCCTGGCGCCGGGCGCCGCCGTTTTGTATGACGAACCGCTCAATCTCAGCGCGCTTCGTTCCGACCTGGTTTTTTATGCGGTCCCGTACGACAAACTGGTCGCTCCGGTATGTCCAGAAGCCAAGCTGCGCAAGTTGGTCAAGAACATGGTTTACGTGGGTGTGGTCGCCAGACTTCTCGAAATTGATATGGCTGAAGTAGAGAAGGCGATCCGCAAGCAGTTCGCTAAAAAGGTAAAGGCCGCCAATCTGAATCTGGCAGCCGTGCAGGCCGGCTACGATTATGCGGCCTCGAATCTTCCCAAGCGCGACCCATATTTTATCCAGCGCATGGACAAGACCCAGGGCAAGATCATCATCGATGGAAACTCGGCGGCTGCGCTGGGCTGCATGTTCGCGGGAGTGACGTTCGTCAGCTGGTATCCGATTACGCCATCCTCTTCGTTGCCGGAAAGCATCATTGAGTACATGAAGCGATTTCGAATTGGTGCGGATGGTAAAGCCACGTTTGCCATCATCCAGGCGGAGGACGAACTGGCCGCCATCGGGATGGTGGTTGGCGCCGGCTGGGCCGGAGCGCGCGCTATGACCGCGACCGCAGGTCCCGGTATCTCGCTGATGGCGGAGTTTGCCGGACTGGCTTACTACGCCGAGATTCCGGGCGTCATCTGGGACATTCAGCGCGTCGGACCCTCGACCGGCCTCCCGACTCGGACTTCGCAGGGGGACATTCTTTCGACTGCTTTCCTGTCCCACGGCGATACCAAGCACATCCTTCTGATTCCATGCTCGGCGGAAGAATGTTTCATCATGGCGCAAGACGCCTTCGAGCTGGCAGAGCAATTTCAGACTCTGGTTTTTGTTATGTCCGATCTCGACCTGGGTATGAACAATTGGATGGCGGATCCTTTCCACTATCCCGAAAAACCCATCCATCGGGGGAAAATATTGGCGAAGGAAGACCTGGACCGTCTTGGCGGATTCGCCCGTTACAAGGATGTCGATGGTGACGGTATCGGCTACCGCACATTGCCGGGCACCGACCACCCTGCGGCTGCGTATTTCACCCGAGGCAGCGGGCATAACGAGAAGTCCCAGTACAGCGAGCGTCCGGACGACTTTGAACAAAACATGGAGCGCATTAATCGTAAGTTTGAGACCGCGCGCTCTTTTGTGCCGCGACCCGAGGTTTCAACCGGAAAGTCGAAAATCGGATTTATCGCCTATGGCACTTCGCACTGGGCGATCATTGAAAGCCGCGACCAGTTGCGCGAAGAGTACGGCGTTGAAACCGATTATCTGCGGCTTCGCGCCTACCCGTTTACCCGGGAGGTGCATGAGTTCGTAAAGCAGCACGACCGCGTTTACGTGGTGGAGCAAAACCGCGATGCGCAGATGTTGAGTCTTCTCAAGCTTGATCTCGAACCAGGCCTGCTGACGCGCCTGCGCAGCATCGCGCATATTCACGGATTGCCGCTCGACGCGCGTTCGGTGACCGACGAACTCATGACCATGGAGGGCAAGTAAATGGCAACCACACCGGCCAGTACCCCTAAACTCAATCGTGTCGGACTCTCCGTGGTCGATTACCGCGGCGGTAAGACCACGCTATGCGCCGGCTGCGGGCACAATGCCATCTCCGAGCGCATCATTGACGCGATGTACGAAATGGGCGTGGCGCCGGAGCGGGTGGCCAAATTGAGCGGAATCGGCTGCTCCTCGAAAAGCCCGGCGTACTTCATGGGACGCTCTCACAGTTTCAACGCAGTACACGGCCGCATGCCTTCAGTCGCGACCGGCGCGATGCTGGCGAATCGCAACCTGCTGGCGCTCGGCGTCAGCGGCGATGGCGACTCTGCTTCGATTGGCATGGGGCAGTTTGTCCATCTTATGCGCCGCAATCTTCCAATGATTTACATCATCGAAGATAACGGGGTGTATGGTTTGACCAAAGGCCAGTTCTCAGCCACTGCGGACCTCGGATCAAAGCTGAAAACCGGCGTGATCAATGACTTGCCACCCATCGATACCTGCGCCATGGCCATCACTCTGGGCGCTACTTTTGTGGGCCGTTCGTTTTCCGGGGATAAGAGGCAACTCCATTCCATGCTGAAGGCCGCGATTGCCCACAAAGGCACGGTCATGCTTGACGTGGTCTCACCCTGCGTGACCTTTAATGATCATGAGGGTTCGACCAAATCCTACAAATATATGAAGGACCACGACGAACCTTTACAGGAAATCAGCTTTGTTCCGGTCTTTGAGGATATCGCGGTCGAATACGACGCCGGCACAACAGTCGAAGTGACTATGCATGACGGCTCCCGCCTGCGCTTGCGCAAACTGGAAGAAGATTACGATCCCACCGATCGGATCAAATCCATTACGCGCTTACATGAAGCTCACGATGCCGGCGAAGTGCTGACCGGCGTTTTCTACGTCAACACGCAGACACCAAGTTTCGTTGACCTGTTGAACCTCACGGAACAGCCACTCGCCACTTTGCCTGAGTCGGTTGTTCGCCCTGGCAGGGAAGTGCTGGAGCAGGCCATGGAAGAGCTGCGATAATCCACTTCACGTCTCACCCATTTGCGGACAGCGTCATTTATCGGACGGTTTCTGCAACTCTCTCATTGCCAATGACATCTGAGAAACGATCGTTCGCGGGGGCGGCTGTGGTCTTGGAGACCCTAAGTGCTCGACGTAGTGCTCCTTCTACCGGGAAATTAGTGCTCATAGCGGTTGCGGCAACGTTCGTTGTCCTTCTGTTAGCGATAACGTTTGCAACCCGCCATGCTGACCCCTACCTGCGGGCCCGCGCCGTCGAGATGCTTCGGGAAAAATTTCATGGTGATGTCGAGCTGCGTGAATTCAAGGTATTTCTGTGGCCTCAAGTAAGGATTGAGGGATCCGGGCTGAGACTTTGGCACCAGGGCCAGACCGACCTGCCACCGTTGATTTCGGTTGGCGAATTCTCAGCCGACGCGGGTTTGCGCGGGCTGGTCGGACGACCATGGACGATTCACCAGGTCAGACTGAAAGGACTGGTAATTCAGATTCCCCCGGCGGGACAGCGGGCTAAGCAAGACTGGTCAAGAGTACGAGATATGCCGGTCTTTATCGATGAGCTTATATCGGACGATGGGGAACTACGGCTTCTGCCGAAGTCGGCGGATAAAGAACCGCACGTCTTTGAACTTCATCATCTGGTCCTGCATTCTGTAGGGCTGGGGAAACCCGCGAATTTCAGTGCTCAATTGAGCAATGCGGTTCCTCCCGGAGAGATCAACGCTCAGGGCAGCTTTGGGCCCTGGAACCCCGACTACCCCGGCCAAACTCCCCTGGCCGCTGATTATGCTATGACGAAAGCTGATCTCGGCGTTTTCAGGGGCATTCGTGGCATCTTGTCTTCGCAAGGAAAATTTGGAGGCGCGCTGAACAAGATCGAAGTCGAGGGCACGACCGAGACTCCAGACTTCAGCCTTCGAACTGGCGAACACCCGGTGTCACTGCAGACCACCTTCAGCGCCACGGTGGATGGCACCAACGGAAATACGCTACTTCACCCTGTGCACGCGCACTTCCTTAATTCATTCGTGACCGCGAGCGGCGAAGTGGTCAAAAAGCCGGGCAGCAAGGGCCGCAATATCACCCTCGATGTCGTTGTAGATAAGGGCAGGCTTGAGGACATGCTGCGGCTGGCGGTTAAGTCGGAGAAGGCCATCATGACGGGCGCTCTCAAGCTGAGAACGAAGTTCAACCTTCGACCAGCTGAAGGCGATATCATCGATCGTTTGACGCTCAAGGGAAACTTTGGAGTGGGAGGAGCCGAATTCACCAATCCAGATGTAAGCGCCAAGATTCAAACCCTGAGCCGCAAAGCCCAAGGCAAACCGGGAAATGAGGACGCGGGCAGCAGCGTATCGGAATTAAAAGGTAACTTTCTGTTGAATGATGGAGTCGTTACCTTCCGGGGGCTGACTTTTAGCGTGGTCGGAGCCGACGTGGGACTCGATGGCGGTTACAACCTGGATAAAGAGTCTTTGGACTTCCACGGCAAACTAAAGATGTCAGCCAAGCTATCTCAGACTATGACCGGCTTCAAATCATTTTTCTTGAAGCCGTTTGATCCATTCTTTCGCAAAGACGGCGCCACCGTGCTTCCCATCAAAATCACTGGGACACGAGACCATCCCTCTTTCGGGCTGGATTTTCATCACAAAAATACGCTCTAGGCAACATCATCCACGGGGCGCTTGGAAGGCTCCTGGGGTTCTCCGCTGTGTTCAGGATTCCCCCCAGGCTCGGGAAAATCGGTGTCGGCGGATTTCAGCCGCGGATCCTGATCGCGATGTCCGATCTGGCCTTGCAACCCACTGTTACCCGGCGTCTCGTCCCCATCATGCTCCACGGCGCCTTTACCGCGGTCCTGGTCTTTACCATCGCGCATTATAGGATTCCTCCTGGGAGTTCATACGGTTAATCCCCGCTTGTCAGCGTACCCCAAATTTTTTCTTTGCGGAAGGGGATAACGCTGTATATATGTAGCAGGCATTTCCCATTCAGGAGTTAGCGATGAAAGGTCTTCTCATTTCACTTGTGCTGTTCACATTGACACTCGCGGCCCCTGCGGCCCTCCCAAGTTCCCGACAATCGGAAAAGCCGTCCAAGCGAGCAAATCACCATAAGGCCCATCGAGCTGGACACCACAGCAAACCACGCCACGGACATCACACAGGCGCATAGTACGACGGCTCAGGAGAAATGAGTCGAATTGCCATCTCCGGGCCTGACAACGCGAACTCCTACTCTGGCCACTACACCCGAGGCTGGTGACCTTCGTTTTCGCTGCGACGCGGCATCCTGCCCTAGAATGCTCTCAGCGAAGGTTCGCTAATGACCGCTCCCACTACTCTTTTTCGGCCTTTTTTCCGACTGATAAAAATCACGATTCTAGGCACGCAATTTGACGTGCCGGAAAACAATACCCTGCTGCGCTGCTTTCAGTATCTGGCGCCGGAACCGGTTTCCTATGGTCGTTTCTGCTGGAACGAGGATTGTCAGTATTGCCGGGTAACGTTCGATCTGGGGGAAAGAGGCGCGAGCCGGACCGCTCTCTCCTGCAAATTAATGGTAGAAGCGGATATGCGAGTAACCGAAGCGGCGGCAGAAATCAGATATTGTTCGAGGACGCTCAATCTCAAATAAGAGAAATAAGCGCGCGCCTGTATCGGTCTAAATCCTACTGGGCGGCCCTATGAGAAGTAGTTCCTGCCACTGGCACTCCCAGCTTGCGCAGGCGGTCGCGAGCCTGGGTGGCTTCGTTCGATCGCGGGTAGCGCTGAACCACGTGGCGCAACTCGGAAATACCATCCTCTTTCTGCCCCAGTTCGATCAGTGCGAATCCTTTTTTTAACTGAGCCGCAGCGGCTTTGTTTCCGCTGGGAAAGTCCTGCATAACCTGGTCGTAATTCTTGGCCGCCTGCTGGTAGTTCCCCTGCCGGTACTGGATTTCCGCCAGGTAAAAATATGAATTTCCGGTCAGATCGGTGTTGGGATAGTACTTGATGTAGTCAGAGAACTCCTGCGTGGCCAGGTCATTCTTGCCGGCGTTGTAATCGCGCAGGCCATTGTTGTAAAGCACGTCCGGCGGCGGGGCCTGCGCCTGCTGTTGCTGTTGCGATTGCTGTGCGGCCAGGTTCTGCTGAGCCGACTGCATGTCTTCCAATTGCTTGCTGACTTTGGCCAGCCGGGCTTTCAATTCATCCATGGTGTCATTCAACGCCTGGATCTGCCCGGACAGTTGGTCCACATGGGCGCCGCTATCGCTCTGCTGTTTCTGCAACGTAGTCTGCAGATTGGTGATGGCAGTTACCGCCTTGTTCATGCTGTCGGTATTCTGGTCCATCAGGTTTTTCATGATGCCCATGCGCTCATCGAACGACTGACGCATTTGCGTCATCTGGTCCTGCAATGCCTGCACCTGGGTTTGCAGTTGAATCATCTCTTTGCTGGCGCCCCAAGCCGGCGTCAGGGTGAGCCATAGACCGGTGATGCCAATCACGATGGAATAACGTTGGATTCTCATAATTAATCCCCGGGCTGCGAAAAACGAGACGACGAAGTCAGCCGCCTGTTGGACAGAAAGCCCATGGTGTAGGATAACCCGCTGCGGACGCGGTAGGTAAGTCCTACCGCAAACGATGGAACTAGAACTAATGAGGCGAGCCAATTCAGCCCGCCCCAGATCCAGCGTCTACTTCTGATAAACAAAGTGACCGCGGCGGTTCTGCTGCCAGCAACTCTCATTGGACTGGGTGCAGAACGGCTTCTCCTTACCGTAGCTGATGGTCTTGATGTGATCCCCGCCAATGCCGGATTGCACCAAAGCATTCCGCACGGCGTTGGCGCGGCTGTCGCCCAGCGCCAGGTTGTACTCTGTGGATCCCCGTTCGTCACAATGTCCTTCGATAGTAAAGGCGATGTTGGGATGTTGCTTCAGAAAACCAGCATCGGCCTGCAAAGCGGACTGCTGGTCGGGCCGAATGTCACTCTTATCATAGTCAAAGAAAACATCTTTCACATTCTGCGAGAACAACTCTTCTTCCGTTCCGGAAGATGAAGGTGGCGGCGGCGCTCCTGCGGTTACCGTAACCCGCGCCGTGGCGTCTTGAGTTCCTCCCGCTCCTTTGGCGGTCAGGTGATAGGTCGTTGACTCCGCCGGAGTCACCGCCTGCGATCCGTTGGGTTCCACCGCTCCAATACCGTCGATGCTTACATCGGTAGCATTGGTAGTCTGCCAGGTCAGGGTGGTGGATTGTCCTTTCTCAATGGTGTTGGGATTGGCTGTGAGTGAAGCCGTCGGTTCAGTCGGAGCCGGTGGCGCCGGCGGCGGTGGTGGCGGTACTTTCTTTTTGCAGGCGGCCAACATCATAATGGCGCCCAGTACGAACACCATGGTAATGCACTGCAATTTTCGCTGCTTCACTTTCGTCCTCCCCTTCGAAATCGCGCGCGCTAACAAATTATTTCCAGCTCCAATTGGGTTGGGTATTGCTTCCCGCGGATGTCAATTGCTTTTGGTTGGTGCCGTCAGCCAGCATGGTCCAAATTTGCTCGCTTCCCGAGCGGCTGGACTGAAAGATGATGTGCCTGCTGTCGGGCGACCAATAGGGAAAATCATTCCGCCCACCATCGTGCGTGAGTTGCACCCACTGCTTGCTGGCAATATCCATGATGTAGATGTCTTGCGCACCCGGCGCTCCCGGCCCGTAGTGCCGAATCCATGAAAACACCAGGAACTGACCATTGGGCGACCATGCCGGCGAGACTGCGTATCCCTCCTCGGTAAGCCGCTGAGGGTTGGTGCCATCGGCTTCCATGGTGTAAATCTGCGGCAACCCGGTTCGGCCGCTGACCCATGTGATCTGAGCGCCGGTTTTGCGGTTCCACGCCGGCGAGACGTCGGGACCTTTGGAGGAAGTGAGCCGCTTCAGATTGGCGCCCGATTGATCGACCACATATATCTCTGGATCGCCGCTCCGGGAGGAAGAGAACGCCAGCTTGGTGCCGTCTGCCGACCATGCCGGAGAAAGATTGGTCCCGCCAAAACGGGGAAAGCTTACCAGCCGGCCCAGTTCCATCGAGTACATCAGGATGTCCCATCCCGTCCGGGTGAGGGAACTGAAAGCGATGCGGGAACCGTCGGGCGAGACTCGCGGGGACAGTGAAATGGAGCCCACGTGGGTCACGGCGTGCTGGTTGGAGCCATCGTAATCCATGGCCCAGATTTCCTTGCGGCCACTACGGCTGCTGACAAAATAAATCTTGCTTTCGGCTATGCCCGGAATGCCCCCGCCAAGACGAAAGATAATCTCGTCGGCGAATTTGTGGGCGATCATGCGGGCCGCATCGCTGGTGGGGGTATCGCCGTACTGTTTTCCCAGCACCTGCGGCGAAGCAACATTCTTAACGTCGTATAACCAGCCCTGCACCGTCAGATTGTTGCCGGAAACACCCAAGTTGCCGAAAGCCAGCATCGCGGCACTCGGAGGCGCAGAGCTCCAAGCTTCGAATTTCACGTCGGGCGGACTGCCCACGGGGACAAGGGGGTAAAAACTCTTCGACACCATGTCGAAGATGCCGGCGTTGTCGAGATCATTCCACAAGGTGTCATTGAAGACTTTGAGAAGATCGGCGTTCTTCGGGTCCTGGCTGGACGCTTTGAAATCGGGTACTGCGAGGCGGACTTTTTCGACACCGAGCCCGGTGCCGGTGCGAATCCAGTCCTGAGAAAAGGCCGATGATAAGAAAATAGGTATCAGCAACAACGATTTAAGCAATCGATTCATGAATGGGAACATTTCCTTCACTTAACTATCTTTTGTAATCGAACCAGAACTCGACTGAAACCTTATTTCCGGAATAATCCGAGGGCAAGGGACCAAAAGTATCAATGCGCTGAATGGCCCGTACCGCCGATTGATCCAGCGAAGGTACGCCACTTGACTGTTCGACCTGCACGTTGGTAGGCCGGCCATCACGCACTACATCAAAAGTAAGATAGACCCGCGGCGCTTCCGTGATACGCCGGTCTACATCATAAGTGAGCCAGCTCTGCTGTACTTTCTGCTGGACCACACGCACATACCAGCCGTAGCGAGTGCCGAAATCGCCGCCGCCGCCGGTAAAACCGAAGCCGCCTTTTGCCTCTCCCGCGCTGAAGGTCCCGTAGGGTCCGCTTACCGGGCCGCCCTGTCCGAAGGGAACTACGTTGTTGGCTTCCACTGGCGCAGGTTGAGCCTTGGGGCGCGTCGTACTCGTTTCCTTTGGAGCTTTCTTCTTAACATCCTTATCTGGGATGGGAATTGCTTCCGGTTCCTTCTGTTTCTCTTCAACCTTAGGCAAAGATTGGGTAAGGCCCTTGGACTCGTTCGCGAGAACGTTCTGAGTTTGCACCGGAGCGGAGGGAAGAGGAACGGTATTGACCAGCGTTACCCCAATAGCATCTCCGCCGCCTCCGGCCCCCCATCCGGAGCCGCGATTGGACGGCACGACCACAGCATAGAGCAGTATGGAACCTGCAACCACGATGTGAAGTCCAGCCGACCAGGCCAGGTTACGGCCCCAACGTTCGTGCTCAAAGAAAATTTCAGCGCTGGCTGCCATGAGTGTCAAGCGGCTGCGTCACGATGCTCACGTTGCTGATGCCCGATTGTTTCACCGCATCCATCACTGTGGCGAACGCTCCGAACGGAACGTTCTCATCGGCCCGGACAAAGATGGACTGATGGCTCGGGTCCCGGATTTTTTGTCGCAGCTTGTCTCCGATCTCATTGATGTTAATTGCGTCGTTTCCCAGGAAGACGCGTTGCGTCTTGTCAATGCTGATCACAACGCGCTCTTCGGTGATTTCCTTTACGGTTCTAGTTTTGGGTACGCTCACTTCGATTCCAGACTGCAGCACCGGAGCGGTCACCATGAAGATGATCAACAGCACCAGAACCACGTCGACCAGAGGAGTTATGTTGATATCGGAAAGAGAAGTCTGGGTACGTCCGTTCGAAGCCGTAAAGGCCATTAGCGTCGCACCTCGGGAACTTCGGCCGCGCGATAAGCCGGTTGAACCTGATTGCGCTCGACCGCATTCAGCATTTCGAGAGCAAAGTCATCGCCGCGGGCAGCGAACTCCCGGATCGATCCGCCAATCAGGTTATACGCTATGACCGCGGGAATGGCCGCGGCAAGGCCGGCCGCCGTGGTAATCAACGCTTCCGAGATGCCTGGCGCCACCGCGCGTAAAGTGGCTGCGCCCGCGGTCCCCAGACCGTGAAAGGCATCAATAATGCCCCAAACCGTGCCGAACAGGCCGACAAACGGCGTAACTGCGCCGGTGATCGCCAGCCACGGCAGGTTGCGTTCCAAACGCGTCAACTCCTCGGAGTTGGCAATCTGCATGGCGCGCTGGATAGCGGTCGTATTCCGGGCAACCCCTGTCGAAACTGCACCCTGGCGGCGGAGTTCCTCAAACCCGCCTTCAAACACCCCAACCAGCGGGCTGGGGCGGAATTGCTCGGCCACGGCGGCCACGTCTTGCAGACGCTGAGCCTTGCGAAAGGCGCGCACAAAACGGCCGCTCTGCACCCGGGCACGCTGCAGCACACTCCATTTGGAAAGAATGATGGCCCACGAAATCAGGCTGAACAAAAGAAGAAGCAGCAGGACGACCTTGGCGACCGGGCCAGTTTCGCCCAGTAAGTCGAGAATCTCACCGCCGACCACCGCTGAGGGGAGTAAATACAGATGCATTGTTTTTAGGAGAACACCAACCTGATTATAGGTCAAGGGTGCGGGCCTGTTTCGCGGATGAATCGCATCCATCAACAGCAGATCGGAGAAAAGCTTACTGATCGCGCATTGATAAGGGAAAATTGGGAGGTTCTTTCATGCTATTCTGCGCACAACTTCTCCATCCCAACTCTGCGGTCCAGGACGGCCGTGCTCGTCGAACTGCGGCTTGAAAACTACGTTGTGATCGACCACCTGGAGGTGGAGTTCGCCTCCGGATTGAATCTGCTGACCGGTGAGACTGGCGCGGGAAAATCCATCCTGATCGACGCTCTGGCTCTCCTTCTCGGCGACAAGGCCTCCGCGGAAGTAATTCGCGCGGGAGCCGAGCGAGCCATGATCTCGGCGGTCTTCGAAGCCGAGGCTGGCGCATCTGAAAGAAAGATCGCTCAAGTTCTGGAAGCCAATGGCATCGACTTGGAAGCCAACTCCATTATTTTGCGCCGCGAAATTGCAACTGGCGGCAAAGGCCGGGTTTTCGTAAACAACCAGCCAGCTACTGTGGCAGTGTTGCGTCAACTTGCGCCATATCTGGCGACCATCCATGCCCAGAACGCATCGCTCCTTTCTTTCGATGCGGCCGCACGTCTCAACCTGCTCGACGCCTTTGCGGGAAATGAAGTTGGCGGGACCACCGAGGCGTTTCTTCAGTGGAAAACGGTAGCGAATCGAATCGAAGAGTTGCAGCACAATGAACAGGACCGCCTGCGCTTGCTGGATCTGTGGACCTTCCAGAAGAATGAAATCGAGCAGCTCAAGCTGCAGCCCGGTGAAGATCACCACCTGGAAACACAAAAGCGCGTGTTGGCAAATGCAGAGAAGATTTACAGCTCCGCAATGAACGCCTTCGACTTGCTTTACGAAGGCAACGCTTCCACCTCTGCATCATTGCGCCTGGCGCAAAAGCATATCGAAGAACTCGCCCGCTATGAGCCGAAGTTCCAGGATGCTTATTCGGCGCTCGAGACGGTTCGTATTAGCGTGGAGGATGTCGGCGCCAGTCTGCGCGATTATGCCGGCGGCATCGAAGCGTCGCCTGAGCGCCTGGCGGAGGTGGAGGATCGCCTGGCGGCCATCGACCGGCTCAAGCGCAAGTACGGTCCCACGCTGGGCGATGTAATTGGCCATAATGAAGAAGTGACCCGCAAGCTTTCCGAGATGGAAAATAAAGACGAAATTCTCCGCCGGCTGCATGCAGAGCTGGCGCAAGCCGCGGAAGGGTATCAGCGAGCGGCTCGTATGCTTTCGAAAAAGCGTTACGAGGCCGCGCGCAAATTGGAAAAATTAGTCGAAGCTGAAATCAACGATCTGGCGATGACTTCCAAGTTCAGCGTTGAAGTCAGTGGCAGTGATGAAGTAGGGAACTGGACGCCCTCGGGCTTCGACCAGGCGGTGTATATGATTTCCACCAATCCCGGCGAACCGCTGCGGCCACTGGAACAGATCGCGTCCGGCGGGGAGTTGTCGCGGGTCATGCTGGCGCTGAAAGGCACCGTGGCGCGGGCGACCGCGAAGTCGCCAGCCAGATCGGCTGACGGTCGAGCATGCTCCGCCCAGCGCACCCTGATCTTCGACGAGATCGACACCGGAATCGGCGGGCGGGCGGCGGAAGCGGTAGGCAAAAAGTTAAAAAGCCTGTCCAGCGCTGACCAGGTAATTTGCGTGACCCATCTTCCGCAGATCGCCACCTTCGCTGACCATCACTATCTCATCGAAAAGAAGAACGCCGGCGGCCGCATGCGAACTACAATTCGTCCAATCACTGGCCAGGAACGCACAGAGGAAATTGCTCGCATGCTTAGCGGCGCCAGGCTGACAGATACTTCGCGCAAGCATGCGGAGCAGATGCTGAAAACCAACGCGTAAAGCTCGGATAAGACATTGAGACCTGTTCCTGCAACCGTTGCAACTGGTCATCTGCGCCGGGGACGCCCCCGCCTCGCCTTGGCTGATGGTCCATTCACAGCCAAAATATCCCCAATCGATGCTAATCCTAGCCGTTTCTACGGCTTACGTTGACCTGGTGCGTACTTTTTAGATACCCTAGTTGTCAACACCCAACAGGAAACGTGTACCCTAGAAAGTAGACTCATGCTAAGTAAAGACAGTCACCCCGCCGAACAGAAAACCTTGCTGTTATTGAAGCCTCGGGGCTTTTGCGCGGGCGTGGTGCGGGCCATTGACATTGTCCGCATCGCCCTGGAGGCCTTTGGGCCCCCGATCTATGTACGCAAGGAGATCGTTCACAACCGTTTCGTAGTTGAGGAATTGCAAGGCAAAGGCGCAATTTTCGTGGACAGCGTGGAAGAAGTCCCAAATGGGGAGCGGGTGATCTACAGTGCTCACGGTGTTTCACCGGAAGTGCGGGACGCCAGCCAGCATCGAGGATTACGGGTGATTGACGCTACCTGTCCCCTGGTCACAAAAGTTCATGTTGAGGCGGTAAAGTTCGCCAAGGAAGGTTATTCGCTGATCCTGATCGGGCACCGCGACCACGACGAAGTGATCGGAACGCTGGGCGAGGCACCGGTCGTCACACAGGTAGTGGGGTCGCCCGAGCAGGTAGAATCTTTGACCGTTGCGAATCCTGACCGCGTGGCCTACCTGACGCAGACGACTTTGAGTCTGGACGAAACCAAAGACATCATCGCGGCGTTGCGGCAGCGTTTTCCCAACATCAAGGGGCCGGCAGCGCAGGATATCTGCTATGCCACGGAAAACCGGCAGGTCGCGGTAAAACAAGTGGCTTCAGACGCAGATCTCCTGCTGGTCGTTGGATCGGATAACAGTTCCAATTCCAACCGTCTGGTCGAAGTAGCCCGAAATTTGGGCACGGGTTCACATCTGATCGACAGCTTCCGCAATATCCAGGCGGAGTGGCTTGAGGGCGTGAAGACTATCGCTTTGACGGCGGGCGCTTCCGCGCCGGAATGTCTGGTGGAAGAAGTAGTAGAGTTTCTGGGTACCAGAGGCTTCAACAATGTGAAGGAAGTCGAAGTAATGCCTGAGAACGTGCGGTTTGGTCTGCCTCCGGAGATTGTGGAAGCTATTGCCAGCGCGCCCACCGGGGCAGTCGCGGAGTAAATCAGGGTATGGAAGAGAGCTCCCCCACCCATTCGGCATCGGCGTTGCCGCCAATGCGTTTCGGGAAAATCGACGATCTGGCCAGCCGGGTAGCGGCGGCGGTTGACGGCGCCCGCAACTACCTGTTCGGCGGCCAGCACGAAGAAGGCTACTGGTGCGGCGAACTGGAAGCCGATACTTCGCTTGAATCGGATTACATCGTCCTGCACACACTGCTGGGCACCGGCAACTTGGAACGCTTCCAGAGAGCGGCGCGTTACATCCTTCAACATCAGAATGAGGATGGCGGATGGAGTATTTATGCCGGCGGCCCATCGAATATCAGTGTCTCGGTCAAAGCATATTTCGGATTGAAGCTCGCCGGATATCCGGCGGACCATCCGGCCCTGCTTCGCGCCCGCCAAAAGATTCTGGCAATGGGCGGCGTCACCGAAGTCAATACTTTTACCAAGATATACCTTTGTTTCTTTGGGCAATATGACTATGACGCGGTCCCGGCCATTCCGCCGGAAATCGTCCTGTTCCCCAACTGGTTCTGGTTCAATATCTACGAAATTTCGTCATGGTCGCGGGCAATCCTGGTGCCACTGTCAATCGCCTACGCCAAGAAGCCATTCAAGAAGATTCCGGATGAGATGGGCGTGGACGAGTTATTCGTGGGCGGTCGAGACAAGTCCCGCATGCACTTGCACTGGTCGAAGAAGCTGTTCTCCTGGCGCAATTTTTTCCTATTGCTGGACCGCTTGACTCACTGGTTTGAGCGCGTCCATATCCGGCCGTTGCGTTCGATCGCGCTGAAAAACGCGGAGAAGTGGATGCTGGAGCGTTTCGAAATGAGTGATGGATTGGGGGCCATTTATCCCGCCATGATGAACGCCATCATTGCGCTTCGGTGTCTCGGATATTCGGTGGACGATCCGCAGTTCATCCGCGCCATGGATGAGTTCGAGAAGCTGGGCATCGAAGAAGGCGAAACGTTCCGCATGCAACCCTGCACATCGCCGGTGTGGGACGCCGCCTACGCGCTCTTTGCTCTGGGTCACAGCGGCGTGCCGGCGAACGATGCGCGCCTGGTCAAGTGCGCCGATTGGATTCTGCAGAAGCAGGTCCGGAATATCGGTGATTGGAAGGTAAAAAATCCCGGAGGCCAGCCCGGCGGATGGTATTTCGAATTCAACAACGAGTTTTATCCTGACGTGGACGACAGCGCCATGGTTTGCCTGGCGTTGAGCCAGGTGGAGCATCCTAACGGGCGTTACCAGCGCGAATCGGTGCAGCGTGCGATTGATTGGATTCTTTCGATGCAGTGCCGCAACGGAGGCTGGGCTTCGTTCGACAAAGACAATGACCGCATGGTGTTTCAACACATCCCATTCGCAGACCATAACGCCATGCTCGATCCCGCGACGGTTGACATCACTGGCCGCATTCTGGAGATGCTCGCGACCTACGGTTACGACCGGAATCATCCGGCGGTGAAGAAGGCGATAAAGTTTATCCGCGATGAGCAGGAACCCGATGGCTCTTGGTTTGGACGCTGGGGCGTGAACTATATTTACGGCACCATGCTGGTGTTGCGCGGTCTTGAGGCGATGGGCGTAGATCATCACGAACCTTACGTGCAGCAGGCGGCGGAATGGCTGCGCATGATGCAGAATCCCGATGGCGGCTGGGGAGAGACGTGCGGGTCATATGACGATCCTAATACCAGGGGTGTGGGCCCAAGCACCCCATCACAGACCGCCTGGGCGGTGATGGGGCTGCTGGCTGCGAACGACACGCGAAGCGATTGTGTGGTTCGAGGCATCGCCTATCTGCTGAGATCACAGAAAAAAGATGGATCGTGGGACGAGCCCTGTTACACCGGCACGGGTTTTCCCCGCGTGTTCTATCTCAAATATCACCTGTACTGCCAATATTTCCCGCTGATCGCGCTGACCACCTGCAAGAAAGTCATGGCGGAGAAAACCAGCGATTAGCATTGCATGTTAGCTTTCGTTACCGGCGCGACCGGATTCGTGGGCAGCCATGTAGCGCGCGCGCTTGCAGACTATGGCGCTGACCTGCGGCTGTTGCTTCGCTCCAGCAGCAATCCGAAAAACATTGAAGGCCTGAAGGCGGAGCGGGTGGTTGGCGACTTGTGTGATGCCGCGTCGCTGGAGAAGGGACTGGCCGGGTGTGATGCGGTCTTCCATGTGGCCGCCGACTATCGGCTGTGGGTGCGGGATCCGGATCAGATGTATCGCGCCAATGTTGAGGGCACCCGGGCCATCCTTGGAGCCGCGCTCAAAAATGGCGTGCGGCGTGTGGTGTATACCTCCAGCGTCGCGACCATGGGCTTCACGTCGAACGGTCACCCGGCAGATGAAACTTCCCCTGTTTCGCTGGAGAAGATGATCGGCCCTTACAAGCGATCGAAGTTCCTGGCGGAAAAACTGGCGGTCGAAGCGGGACGCAGCGGGATGGACGTCGTCGTGGTCAATCCCAGCACGCCGGTCGGCGAGCGGGACATCAAGCCCACGCCCACGGGGCGGATTATCGTTGACTTTCTCAAGAAGAAGTTTCCCGCCTACGTCGATACCGGTTTGAACCTGGTGGATGTGAGCGAGTGCGCTCGTGGTCATATCGCGGCAATGGAAAAGGGACGGAGCGGCGAGCGCTACATTCTGGGCGGAGAGAACCTCACACTGAAGCGGATTCTGGACAAGCTGGCCGTGATCACCGGGCTGCCGTCACCGAGACTCAGAGTTCCGTACGCGATTGCGCTGGCCACCGGGGTGGTGGACGAGATGTTCACGGGCCACATTCTCAAGCGAGAACCACGCGCAACCATTGACGCAGTGCGCATGGGCAGGAAGAAGATGTTTGTTTCTTCCGCCAAAGCCGCACGCGAACTGGGATGGGAAGGCGGTCCAGTGGATAATGCTCTGCAGCGCGCCGTCGAGTGGTTCACGTCGAATGGGTATGTGTGATGTTGTCGGTTTCAGGCAAAGTCGCGATCGTGGCTGCCCTGGAGCGGGAGGTGCGGCCTTTGATCAGGAACTGGCAGTCATGCGAACGGAAACATGAAGGCCGCAAGTTCAAATTTTTCGAGAATCAATGGGCGGTAGCGGTTTGCGGTGGGATGGGGCGGGAGCCAGCACGGCGGGCTACTGAGGCTGTAATTGCGCTTTATCACCCTTCGCTGGTCATCTCTGCAGGATTTGCGGGCGCGCTGGATAGCACTATGGCAGTAGGTGATATTCACACACCACGGTTTGTCATCGATGCTGGCGATGGGAGCCGTACCGATACCGGAACCGGCACGGGCTCGTTGGTAAGCGCTGATGCCGTGGTGCGCCCTGAGCAAAAGGCAAAGTTAGCCAGGGCCTACGGCGCGCAGGCAGTGGACATGGAAGCGGCGGCCGTGGCCCGTGGTGCGCAGGCTCGCGAAATAAAGTTTAAAGCGATTAAAGCTATCTCGGATGACACCAAGTTTGTCATGACTCCAATGGAACGGTTTGTCAGTTGGGATGGGAGATTTCGTGGAGGCAGATTCATGGTCTTTGCGCTTCTTCGTCCGTGGCTGTGGGCAAACATCGTGGGTTTAGCGAGAAATAGTTCCTTCGCCGCACGAGCACTTTGCCGCGCGCTAGAGCAGTGCAGTCACGGAGAAAGCAACCATGCGATTGAACGATTGCAGGCCGTACCCGGGAAATAGCGCTGGAACGGGTATAACGAAAGAAGCGCTTGACGAAAGAAGGGCTTGAAAAGGAAACGAGCGGTTTAGTGCCCCTTGATTTGTGAGGCGACCAGACTGACTCACGCTATGTCGATTGCGCGACAATTCAACATCGAAGACAAGCGACTGGCCGTTCCAGCCACTATGCTTGCTGCGGTATATCGCAGGCCAGGTGAAGTTTGCATGGAGACCGTGCCTGTTCCCCGCATTAGTGCGGGCGAGTTGCTGGTCCGGGTCCACACCTGCGGCATTTGCGGCACGGACTTAAAAAAGATTGCCACGGGATCGCATTCTGCACCTCGAGTCTTCGGCCACGAAACTTCGGGCGTGGTGGCCGCGGTCGGAGAGGGCGGACACGAATTCAACCCGGGTGACCGCGTGGTGGTCTTCCATCACGTCCCGTGCGGTGAGTGTTACTACTGCCGCCACAAGACTTTCGCCCGGTGTGAAACTTACAAGAAGGTAGGTTGCACGGCAGGCTTCGAACCCTCGGGAGGAGGCTTTGCAGAATACGTCCGCGTGATGGACTGGATTGTGCGGCGCGGGACAGTGCGTATTCCAGACCAGGTTTCATTCGAACAGGCCTGCTTTGTCGAGCCAGTCAATACCTGTATGAAGGGCATCCAGCGATTGCACATCGAGCCGGGCGAAACAGTCCTGGTGGTCGGCCAGGGTCCTATCGGCATCTTATTGAGTGTATTGGCGAAACGAGGCGGGGCAAAGGTAATAACTTCCGATTTGTATCAGCAGAGGCTTACAATATCAAGAGGGTTCGGACTAGACAATAATATCGACGCTTCACGTTCTGACGTAATAACGGCAGTGCGTCAGCGCACCGAGGGGCGAGGAGTTGACGCGGCTATTCTGGCGGTTGGGGGGAATGCCCTCATCCAGAAAGCGGTCGATTCGGTACGTCCGGGAGGAAGGGTGTTGTTATTTGCGCAGACCGTACGCGGTGAAGCTGTAATTGATCCGGCCGCGATCTGCATGGACGAGAAAACATTGTTGGGGTCCTATAGCGCTTCCGTCGAGCTGCAGGACGAATCGGTGCGATTTGTGATGAATCGTGAAATGGATCTGGAGCGTCTCATCAGCCACCGCTTCCCGTTAACGGACAGCGTGGAAGCCTTGAACCTGGCTGCCCATCCTCAGCCCGATTCCATGAAAATCGTGATTCAGCCGGGCAGCATGTGGGAAGGAAGTACAGAGTGAACGGAAAGATGACAGCTGCAGTCCTCTACGGCAAAGAGGACATAAAAATTGAACGAGTACCGATCCCGCGCGTGGGACACGGCGAAGTGCTGGTCAAAGTGCAGGTCGCATTGACCTGCGGCACCGATCTGAAAGTTTATCAACGCGGTTATCACGCCCGGATGATTGTCCCCCCTGCTCTGTTTGGCCATGAACTGGCTGGAGTCATCGAAGAAGTAGGATCGGGCGTACGTGGCTTCAAGAAGGGTATGCGGGTGGTGGCGTTGAACTCCGCTCCCTGCCAAATGTGCTTCTATTGCTCGAAACACCAGGAGAACCTCTGCGAAGACCTGTTATTCAATAACGGCGCCTACGCAGAGTACATACGGATTCCACGACGAATTGTAGAGACTAACATGCTGGCTGTGCCGCCGGATGTCAGTTACGAAGAAGCGGCGATGGTCGAGCCGCTGGCCTGCGTGCTTCGCGGGCTGCACGAAACCCGCGTGGAGATTGGGGATACGGTTACCGTGATCGGCGGCGGGCCGATTGGACTGATGTTCGTGCAGGTTGCCAAGGCCATCGGGTGCAACGTGATCTCAGTAGTCAAACGTGATTCGCAGGTGGCAGCCGCCAAGCGTATGGGCGCCCACGAAGTTGTACAGATCACACAGGTGAAGGATCCGGTTGAAGCTGTGCGCATGCTTTCCCCGGACAAGCGCGGCGGAGACGTTGTGATCGAAGCAGTGGGCCGTCCGGAAGCCTGGGAGTGGGCGATTGACATGGTGCGCAAAGGTGGCACGGTCAATTTTTTTGGCGGATGCGCCAGCGGGACCAAGGTGCAGCTCGATACCAACCGGCTGCATTATTCGGAAGTTACCTTGAAAGCCACGTTCCACCACACGCCGGAAACTGTGCGCAAAGCCTTTGGTCTTATCGCCGAGAAGAAAATTCGTTCGACCGACTACATTACTGGCGAAGCGCCGCTTTCGCGTCTGCAGCATGTTCTCCGTCACATGCTCAATCGTAACGGCGATATTAAGACAGCCATTATTCCTGGACACTGAGCTGGAATCGAAGCTCCGCCATTTGCCCGGGCGATAAAATCCATGCCATCTGCCGTCACCAACCGCGTCAGTCCTACCCCCATGTCTCCTGCGTTGACGGGATGGAGCCGTTTGCCGGCGGAATACGCGATTCCGGATCAGGCACCCACGCTAGTGGAGGCCCAGAGCTACTGCCGGCGTTTGGCTCGCACCCACTACGAAAACTTCTCGGTCGCTACCTGGTTTCTGCCTGCCGGGCTGCGCCAGCATTTCTACAATGTGTATGCCTATTGCAGGATTTCGGATGATCTCAGCGACGAGGTGGGCGATCCGCGCGCATCTCTTCAGTTGCTCGATCAATGGGAGGAAGAGCTCGACGCTTGTTATCAGGGCCGCCCGCGTCATCCGGTATTCGTGGCACTGGCGGAAACAGTGGGCAAGTTCGATATTCCCAGGCAGCCGTTCGCCGATTTGTTGAAAGCATTCCGCCAGGATCAAGCCGTTACCCGCTATCCGACTTTCGATGATCTGCTGGGCTACTGTCGTTACTCGGCGAATCCGGTCGGCCATCTCGTGCTCTATTTGTGCGGTTATCGTGACCGGGAACGGCAAGCGCTTTCCAATTTCACCTGCACCGCACTCCAGCTGGCAAACTTTTGGCAGGATGTGAGCCTGGATCATGCCAAGGGCAGGATTTATCTTCCGCTGGAGGATCTGCAACGGTATGGCGTCAGCGAGGACGCCATAGCATCTGCGCGCAACACTGAAGCTTTTTGCGGGGTGATGCGCTTTCAGGTGCAACGGGCCCGAGAGTGGTTCCAACAGGGCTTGCCATTGATTGGATTGGTGGATCGCGAATTAGCCATCGATATTGAATTGTTCAGCCGCGGTGGGCTGGAGATTTTGAACGCGATCGAGCGCGAGCGGTATGCGGTGCTCGGGCGCAGACCATCGATTTCAAAACTCCGCAAACTGGCGCTCCTGGCCCGGGCGGCGCTGGGAAAGCTACTATGAGTGTGGCCGTGCAGCAGGCTCCAGCGCCCTTCGCCCCGACCCAATCGCAGCTGGCGGTGGCCTATTCAGTTTGCCGCAGCATCACGCGTTCGACAGCAAAAAACTTTTACTACGCTTTTCTGGCGCTTCCGCGGCCGAAACGGCAGGCTCTATGCGCGGTATATGCCTTCATGCGCCGATGTGATGACATTGCCGACAATACCAGGATGCCATCAGGCGAAAGACGCCAACGGTTGGAGGAATGGCTTGACGCCTTCCATCGTACGCAATACGGGGAGCCTACAGATGATCCCGTGCTGTTGGCATTGAGCGATGCGCAACTCCGCTACCAGATCCCGGGAGAATTGATGGACCAGCTTGCCTACGGCACGGCCATGGACCTTCCGGAGGATGCGCGGCAGTCAGGAAGGGAATCACGTGAACCCAGGGTGCGCTACGCCACGTTCGACGATCTTCGGGTGTACTGCTACCGGGTAGCTTCGGTGGTGGGCTTAGTTTGCATCCGGATATTCGGCTACCACGATTCGAAAGCAGAGTCCTTGGCTGAAAATTGTGGGTTGGCCTTCCAGCTTACCAACATCATTCGCGATGTAAAAGAGGACGCGGCGATGGGCCGGGTTTATCTTCCAGAGGAAGATTTAAGAAAGTTCGACATTGCAGCCGGCGAGCTCCGCAATCCCGCAGCGCCGACGCGGCTGCGATGGCTTCTGGCTGCGGAAGCTGAGCGCGCGCGGCAGTACTATCGGTCTGGCGATCAGTTGATTCCTCTCGTTGACGAAGACAGCCAGCCCGCCCTGTGGGTGCTGATCACGATCTATCGGCGGTTGCTGGAAAAAATTGGCAGCCGTCATTATGACGTTTTCAGCGATAGGGTGACTCTCTCGGTCCGCGAAAAACTCGTCATCCTTGGAAAGGGCTTTTTAAAACGCCTTACCTGATGACGGAGCGCTGGACACAATCACCCAGGGTAGGCGTAGTTGGCGGCGGTTTGGCGGGACTTGCTGCCGGTTGTACTTTAGCCGATAGCGGATTCCGCGTGACATTGTTCGAACGCCGCCCATACCTGGGCGGACGCGCATCGTCATATCAGTTGCCGGCGACAGGCGAGGTGGTAGACAACTGCCAGCATGTTATGCTTGGTTGCTGCACCAATCTGATCGACTTCTATCGCCGCATCGGCGTGCAGGACAAGATTCGCTGGTACGACCAGATGACATTTCTGGAGCCCGGGGGGCGGACGTCGGTGATTGGGCCATCGTCGCTGCCAGCGCCGTTCCACACCGCACCAGCGTTCTTGCGTGCCGCCTGTCTGAACCTCCGCGACAAAATGGGCATTGCTTCGGCAATGGCGGCGCTTGCTCCCACGACGCCAAACGACAATGGCGAATCGTTTCTCAGTTGGCTGCGTCGTCATGCGCAAACAAACCGCGCGATCGAACGGTTCTGGAAGACCGTGCTGGTAAGCGCTCTCAATGAAGATCTCGACCGCGTGTCCGTGCCTTGCGCCGCCCAGGTCATACGAGAGTCTTTCCTGAAGTCGCCCCCGGCGGGTCGTCTTGGCATCCCTACGGTGCCCCTGACCGAGCTGTACAGCGTGGCAGCAGACTACATCGCTGCCCGAGGTGGAGAAGTACGACTCCGCTCCGGTGTGGAAACATTTAGAGCGGAGTTCGCCAGCTTAAAGCTTTCGGGGGGAGAGCGAGAACAGAGTTTTGATTTCGTTGTCTTGGCAGTGCCCTTCGACGTGTTGTCCAGGATGTTGCCAGAAACCTCGGCAGCAGAGCCACTGCGGCAGAATTTAGGCCGCCTGGAGACTTCGCCCATCACCGGCATTCACCTATGGTTCGATCGTCAGATTACCGGCCTCGATCACGCCGTATTGCTTGATCGCACGATTCAGTGGATGTTCCACAAGTCGAGACTGCTGGAACGGGCCTCATTGAGCAAAGACGGCAAACCAGCGCAGGCCGGAGACGGCAGTTACGTGGAGCTTGTGGTCAGTGCTTCGAAGACTCTGGTGGACAAATCACGGGCGGAAATCGTGGAGATGGCGCTGGGCGAACTGCGTGAGTTTTTTCCTCAAGCGCGCGCCGCGAATCTGCTGAAGTCCACGGTGATCAAAGAAGTTCATGCTACGTATTCACCACGGCCGGGGGTCGAGCCTCTGCGCCCGCCGCCGGAAACTGTCTGGCCGCGAGTTTTTTTCGCCGGGGACTGGACAGCTACCGGCTGGCCGGCCACCATGGAAGGCGCCGTCCGCAGTGGCTACACCGCGGCCCAATGCGTGGCTCGGGTTGCCGGCCTGCGCGACGCCGCGTTTCTGGTGCCGGACCTGCCCGCAGCCGGATTCATGCGATTGTTTGGATAGTGTGCCGATACACAACTACGCCGCCAGCAGCACCACCCCGCCGGCAACCAGCAAGGCAGCGATCCAGCGCCGATGGTCAACTCGTTCATGCAGGAAAATTTTTGCCGCAACCGCGTTGGCGATGAAGGTCAGCGCCGCCGCAGCTGGTCCTACCACGCTGACATCCGCCCAGGAGAGGCCGACCAGGAGGCTATAGAAAGCAAAAGTCATTGCCAGGACTCCCAGCAGGAAACTGGGATTGCTTAAAACTCTTCCCACGACAATTAGCGCACCGCGCCGACGCCGGAGATCGCCGACATCACCTACATGCTTCATGGCACGGGAGAGCAACACGTCGCCGGTCGTCGAAGCCATAACAATGGCTGCGATCGCAACCCAGGCGTGCGCCTGCTTCATGGATTACTCCGGGTAGCAATAGGGTCAGCCACATAACCCTTCGGCTTGCTGTGCGGGATTTTCTTAGTCAACTCCGGCCCACGGGTCACAAACCCCACCCCGGCCGAGATCAACAAAATGCCGAGCCAGCGCGTCGTGCTGACGTCCTCATGCAAGAGGAACTTGGCAATCAGCGCCAACAACACATATCCCAGCGAAGTAGCGGGAAGGACATAAGTTAGATCAGCCCAGGACAGGGCAGTCATGTAGGCGGCGAAAAAACCCAGCAGAAAGATAATTCCCAGAGCAACCCAGGGATTGAGGATTGCGAGAATGACATTCGACAGATGTTGCGGGGAAACGCTGCCTAACTGCTTCATGCCTCGGGAGAGCAGCGAATCGCCCACCGCAGCAAACACGGTCACTGCGGCCAGCACCAGATACTTGCGAAAAGTCACACTTGTCTGTCCCTAAGCCTTGACGGGTTCCGCCGCCGCCGTGGAAGCGTCCTTATCGCGCTTGTCCTTGACCCACTTGTGGCGCATGGCACGTACTTTCAGGAAGGTCTTGGCCTCTTTGTAGAGACGCTTGCGATCGTCGCTATGGAACGCGGCCTTTTTCAGAATGCGGAATACAGCCTTGGGCCTGAAGTAGTATTCATCGTAGAAGCGGTGCACGGCGTCCAGGATCTCTTCCGCCGGCAGGCCAGGATACTGGATGTGAGCGAGCTGATGGCCGCCTTCATCCACCATTATGCTGTCTGCCACAATGAATCCATTCTTCATCGCATAATCGTAAAGTTCGGTGCCAGGATAAGCGTGCGCCACCGAAACCTGAATGGTCTCCACATCCAGTTCCTTGGCAAACGCGATGGTGTTGTTAATAGTCTCGCGAGTTTCTCCCGGCAACCCCATGATGAAATCGCCGTGAACCACCAGCCCCAGCTTATGGCAATCCTTTGTGAACTGGCGGGCGCGCTCGATGGTCGCGCCCTTCTTGATGTTCTTCAGGATCTGCTGGTCCCCGGACTCGTAGCCCACGATCAAAAGGCGGCAACCAGCTTCCTTCATGGCCTTGAGAGTTTCAAAATCCGTGGTAACACGCGAAGTGCAGGACCAGGTGAGCTTCAGTGGCTTCAGCTTAGCGCACAGTTCGACCGTGCGTGCTTTCTGAATGTTAAAGGTGTCATCGTCAAAAAAGAATTCTCTGACGTAGGGCCAGTAATCCTTGGCTTTGGCCATTTCCCGGGCCACGTCATCGGTCGAGCGCTTGCGCCAGGCATGGCCGCTGGTGGTTTGCGGCCACAGGCAGAAGGTACACTGCGCCGGGCAACCGCGCGTCGTATACAGCGACACATAGGGATAAAGCAGAAAAGGCACGTTGTAGCGCTTCGGATCCAGGTCCCGCAAATAGACATCGGTCACGTGCGGAAGAGCGTCGAGGTCTTCGATCTGCGGCCGATCGGGGTTGTGCACGACTTTGCCGCTCTTTAAGTAAGAGACGCCAAGAATCTGATCGAGCGGTTTGCCCTGCGCGAACTCAACCACGGAATAGTCGAATTCTTTACGGCAGATGAAGTCGATGGCCTGGCCATCCCGCAGAGTTCGCTCCGGAAGTACAGTGACGTGCGGCCCGACGAAAGCAATCTTGATGCTGGGGTTGGCGTCCTTAATCTTCTGAGCTAACCGGATATCTCCGGGAAACCCCGGGGTGCTGGTGTAGAGCACCAGGAATTCATAATCGCGAGCGATCTTGATGGTATCTTCCGCCGTAACGTAATGCGGAGGGGCGTCCAGCAAGCGGGCTCCCTCCAGCATTCCAGCCGGATAGGCGAGCCAGACCGGATACCAGTAAGACTCGATTTCACGGGTAGCAGGCCAACGTGACCCGGCGCCTCCGTCGAAGTTCTCAAACGAGGGGGGGTTCAGAAACAATGTTTTTAAAGGCATAAGGGTGAATAACTTATCTTAACATTCCTCGAAAGATTTTGTGCTGGCAACCGGGGTACACTCCAGGTCCGCCTTGGTACCAAGCCCGCCTGGACAAAGCTATGCCCAAAGATAATTCTCAGGTTAATGGCTCCCTACTCCCAAGCCCAACACGTTTACGGTGAATGGCTGATTCGGAGGGGTGAAGGGCAGGGCTGGGTTCTGTAAGGGAACGGTTCCCCAGGGCTTATCGCAAACCTACTTGCGGACCCCCGCCCACTCTTCAAGGTCGCCCGTGGCGCGCAGGAGCGTAATTCGGGCCCGCTGCATTTCAAAGCTGGCATCCTGAAGCATATTGAAGCGCTCTGTCGTCTGAATGCGGGCGTCCTCCAAATCATGCAAGGTGGCGGAGCCGGCGTCCATGCGGATTTGCAGCGCGTCCAGATTGGACTGCGCGACCTGATATTCGAGATCGGCTACCTGCTGCGCTGCGGTCAGTTGTTCCACGGATCGTTGCAGCCTTAATGTTTCTTCAGAAAGCTGGTTCTTCGCGGCTTCAGCGGTTTTTCTGGCGTGCAGCGTTTCAGCATCGGCTCCCTCTGCGCGAGCCCGCTGCGTAAAGCTCAGAAAAGGAAAACGGATGGCAACGCCCAGCGTGGCATTGTGACGTTGGAAGCTGCCCGCCCTGAAATATTGATCGTAATTGTTGTAAGTAGACAGCAGCGCATACTGTCCGGCGAAATCAACCGATGGCAGCATTGCGCGATGCTCTGCGCGAGCACGAAAGCTTTGGGCAGACACGTGGACTTGCGCCGCTTCTACTGATGGGTTGACGCGTACCGCCTTGGCCGCCAGATCGTCCTCCTGTTTTACTTCAGGTAACGCCGGAATAGAGTCAGGCATAGTTTCTATGGAGGCGGCGGGAAGTCCGGTGAATTGTGCCAGCCGGCTTCGCAATACATCCGCAGCTCCGCGAGCCTCAGAAATCCGCAGCCGCACTCGAGCGCTGGTGAGACGTGCCTGGTTTTTAGCCAACGGATTGTCTATGCCTTCCTGGATCCGTTGATCGACTACCTGTTCCATTTTAAGTGCATCGGTTTGCTGCTGTTGCAGATGCCCCAGAAACGTCTCCCACTTGCTGAGCTCGACGTAACTCAGCACCGTATCCTGGATGACCTGAGCGCACTGATCCTTAACCCGCAGCGCTGAGGCTTGCCACTCGGTTTGGGCAGCGCGCACGAGATCTCGCAGAGAGGGATTGATGAGCGCCGATTGCGTGTTAAGACTCAGGATGGCGGGTGCTGAGCCTTCCAGGCTGAGCGGGAACCCCCATGATTTTCCCAGGCCGGAACCCAAAATAAATTGCGGTATGTATTGATCGCGCGCTTCCCGATAAGCCGCAAATGCCCGTTGTTCATCGGCGCCGGCGGCCGCTGCGGTTGTGCTGTGAGTCAGCGCCAACTCAACCGCGCGCTTCAGGGGCAGCGGTTCGGCTTCGAGCCCAGGCAAAGAGAACAGAGAGCCGGCAAATAGGATACAGAAGGAAACACGCGAAGTAATGCGTGAAGCAGGTTTCATCTCGCCACCTTCGAAGGAGCTGTATTTGCTAGAAATCGCGATTGTAAATGACGCGCCGGGCGGCGCTCAGCGGTTTAGCCGGTTCAGGGCGTCCTGGGCGCGAGAAAATTCTTTGGCCAGAGCCAGGGCGGCGCGATATTCGTTGGCGGCAGATTGTTGATCCCCTTGCTTTTCCAAAACTGTTCCCAGCAGATAGTGGGCTTTAAAAGCTGGGGCTTCTTCCACCGGGGAGCTCGAGGCGAGATAACGACGCAATAAGTCGGTGGCCAACTTCAAATTTCGGCCACTGCGGATCAGGACGTCTCCAGATTCCACCAGGATTTCCGGGCGGTTCATGGGCGCGGATGAGGCATGACGGATGGCGTCTTCCATTTCATCCCAACGCTGCCCGTGACGATAAAACAGCGCCAGGTTGAACCAGGCCAGGGCACTGCCGTGGCTGGTCTCAATTGCGGCCCGGTACTCCTTTTCCGCGGCTGCAGAATCCTTCCTCTTTTCCTCCAGCCTCCCGTTTACCCAGTGCGCCCTGGCGGGGTCGAGTCTGGCGAGAGTCTCCGCCTGGACGCGAGCTTTATCCTGACCACCGCCAACGATTCCCGGAGCCTCAAGATAAAACTCGGCCAGATCGGTGCGGGCATCGACGTTGTCAGGATCCAGTCTGACTGCCTGTTCAAATTCAGCACGAACCTTTTTGGCTAAACTGGCAGCGGAAAAAAATCCAGAGGCGCCAGCCTTCTCTCCGTAAATGCGTCCCAGCCACAAATGGTAGCGGCTGTTTCCGGGTTCAAGAGCGACGGCCTGTTCGCAGGCGGCGATACCGCGATTCCAATCCCCGATGGAGAAATAAGCGCGGCAAAGAAAGTTGTGAGCTGCAGCGTCTTCCGGCGTGTTACGGATTCGCGTGCGCAACGTCACGATAGCGTCATCGACTCGCCCGGCTGCCAGCAGGGCTGGACCGGAATCGTCGGCTGCGGCAGCACAAGTCACAGCACCCACACATAATATGATGTATTTCGGCCAGCGCATTCCTAATGGACCACTTTCACCGATAGACCGCTGCGTAGCGGCTTGGAATTGAGGGAGGCTAGCGCCACCTCGGCGTTTTCTGTTATTCCCCCGGTCACTTCTACCGACGTCAGGTTGGAAACCGAAGTCTGAACGTCCCGCCGTTGTAACTCATTGTTCACCACTTCAAACACGTAAGTCTTGCTGTCATCCTGACGGATAGCCTCGCGCGGCACTGTAAGCACGCCGCGGTGTTCCGCCGTAACAATGGTAATGCCCACGTTTATGTTGGGCAGAAGTTTGAAATCCTGGTTGTCAACCACACAGGTTGTTTCCCCCACGTTCCGCGTACCGCGCAGTTTAACGGTCGCAGGAATGGTATTTACCGTTCCATTCCAAATGCGGCCCGGAATTGCATCCCATGTAACCTCGATCTTCTGTCCAGGGGTCAGGCGCCCGACGTCGGGTTCATCCACAAAGGCGCGTACCAGCACCTTGGAGAGATCAGCCTCCTGCAAGACCAGGTCTCCCGGATTGACGTATGCACCCTGATGCAGCGGCAGGGAGAAAACGATGCCGTCAAAAGGAGCGCGGATATTCAGTTGACTAAGGATATCTTCCGCGGCCGCATGAGCGCTTTGCGCCTCGGTCTTCTGCGCCTGGGCACGCGCAATTTCCGGCTCAGAATACCGGCCCTTCTGTTTCTGCTGAAGCAGGTTGAGGTCGGTGGTGGCGCGCGCTAATTGATTCTCGGCCTCCTTTAACTCCGCCGGTGAGGCGGCGTCCTTCTGCCGCAAACGCTGAAGAGCTTCCAGGTTGCGCTGCGCCGTGTCGCGCGCGTCCCTGGCCTTGATCAATTGCGCCTCCACAGTAAGCACTTCTTCCCGATTGCCGCCGCTCTGAATGGCGCTGAGATCAGCGTTCGCAGCACTCACCTGAGACAATGCTCGCGCGGCATGGCTTCGGGCCTCGGCATCATCGAGCAGAACCAGCAGCTGACCTTTCTTTACCTGGTCGCCTTCTTTAACCAGCAATCTTTTCACGGTGGTGCCCACGGGGGCATGGGGCTCGAAACTCTGGATGGGTTCGACTTTTCCGTTTGTGGAAACAACGCTGCGGATCGTATCGCGGTGCGCCTGGGCGACGCGAACGGGTACCGCATCATCACGGGACATGAATGAGGCCAGTACCACTACTGCAGCCATGATGAGAATCGCCGGCACGAGCCACTGGCGCCGCCCGAAAAAACCGTTGTTGTCACTGGTTGATGCCACTTTGTTCGCTAATCGCAATAATGTATCATCTGTCGCCTTCGGCAGCTTGCGGGACTACTTAATCTCTTAGATGCGCCACTGCCCGCTAAGACTCGCAATCGCTGCCGTTTGGGGATGTCCCATACCGCTGGTTACAATAAGCTGGTTACAATAAAAAGATGCCAAGGAGCCCGCGCTACCGTCCCGAACACGCCCAGGCCGGTCTCGACGCCCAATTTCCCGAAATCGAAACCTGGCAGAACCAGTTTCCAGGTTATGAAATTGTTGTGGATGACCCTGAGTTCACATCCGTCTGTCCTAAGACGGGGCTGCCGGATTTCGGCTCGCTTACCATTCGCTATATGCCCAATAAGCTCTGCCTGGAACTGAAATCACTGAAAGAATACCTGCAGTCTTATCGTAATCTCGGCATTTTTCAGGAGAACATTGTGAACCGCGTGCTGGATGACGTGGTCCGCTGGACCCGTCCGGTCTGGGCGGAGGTAAAAGGTGAGTTCCGACCGCGTGGCGGGATATCCACCGTGGTAACGGCGCGCTGGCCGCGCCCGAAGTCGGGTAAAAGAAAATAGCCCCTCCCCAAGTCATCGAAGAACTTAGAAGCCGCGCACCGCGAATCTCTGGTTGCCAAAACAGGCACGTGGCCCGACTGCCGCGGTCATGTTAGATTCGCTCGACCCGTGTCCAATCAAAGGCTCTATCCTCGTGTCGCGCTGGCCCTGCTCACGGCGCTGAATCTTTTCAATTACATTGACCGCTCGGTACTGTTTGCGGTGCAGGATCTGGTCAAAGCCGAGTTTCATCGCAGCGACGCCTCGTTCGGCCTTTTGACTAGTGTCTTCTTCGTTTTCTACATGATCGCCGCGCCGTTCATGGGGCCATTGGCGAACCGGTTCTCCAGGAAGAGTGTGATCGTTGCCGGAGCGATCCTATGGAGTGCGGCCACCCTGCTGACGGCTTTTACGCACAACTTTAACCAATTGCTCATACGCCACACCCTGGTCGGCATCGGGGAAGCCAGCTTCGTCACGCTTTCTCCGACATTTGTTGCGGACATGTTTCCGGAAAATCAGCGCGGACGGGTGATGGGTGTTTTTTATCTGGCGATACCCGTGGGAACCGCGCTGGGTTACGTACTCGGAGGCCTGATGGGCCCCGCATACGGATGGCGCGCTCCGTTTTACATTGGCGCGGCCCCAGGAGTGTTTCTTGCCTTGCTGCTCTTATTCGTTCCCGAGCCGCCGCTCGGCCAGTTCGACTCCGCAGAAAAAAAGACGCCAGATCGCGACACATTGAAAGGATTGCTGCGCAATCCGGCTTTCCTCACGGCGACCTTTGGAATGGCGATGATGACTTTCGCGTTGGGCGGATTGCAGGTCTGGATGCCGACGTTCCTGCATCGCGCCCGCAGTTATAGCCTGAGGGATGCCAACAATCTTTTTGGTTTGAGTACAGCCATTAACGGACTGGTAGCGTCGCTGGCCGGAGGATGGTTGTCGGATTACCTTCTCCGACGGACCAGGGCGGCGCATTATCTGGTTTCAGCGGCCAGCCTCGGGATTGCGATCCCGGCGATGTGGATGGCGCTGTACACAACTGGTAAATGGATGGTGGTTGGGATCTTCCTCGCTGAGTTCTTGCTGCTGCTGAACACCGGGCCACTGAATGCCGCCGTCATAAACTCGGTTGGACCGCACGTTCGAGCTATGGCTATCGCAGTGAATATTTTCATTTTCCACCTGCTGGGCGACGTGCCATCGGCCTACTTGATCGGCTACATGTCTGACAAGTATTCCTTGCAACTGGCGTTCCTTGGCCCCGTCATCGCCATCGCGCTGTCGTCTGCGATATTGTTTTACGGTATGAAATTCGCTCCGCCAGTCAGCATGCAGAATCAACCAGGCGCGGTTGGAGCCCATTAGGGATGCCGTATTTCCACTGGATTGCTGGCTGCATCCTGGGGCTGGTCTGGTTTGAGCGGCTGGCCGAAGCTGCTTTCGGGATGAGAAGAATCTCTGATCTTTCTCGCCCGGAATGGAACCGCAATCCGGTCACTGCCAAGGGAAATCCGACGGTCAGTATCATCGTCCCCGCCCGCAATGAAGCGGATAACATCGAACAGACCCTGACCCAGTTATTGGCCCTTGACTACGAAAACTACGAAATTATCGCCGTGGATGACCGCTCCACGGATCGCACGGGCGCGATCATGGATCACATAGCGGCTACCGCGGATGCAAAACAGCATCTCAAAGTGCTGCACGTGAACGAGTTGCCCGCGGGATGGATGGGGAAAACCCACGCGATGTGGACGGCGTCCCAACAGGCTGGCAGCGAGTGGTTATTGTTTACCGACGCCGATGTGCTCTTCAGTCCGGGCGCGGTCCGTCGCGCTCTGGCGTATGCGGAGTCTGAGGGCGCTGATCATCTGGTACTTTTTCCGCACATGATTATGAAGCGGCCGGGCGAAAAAATGATGATCGCATTTTTCCAGATGCTGTTCGTTTTTGGACATCGACCCTGGAAGGTCGCCGATCCGAATACTAATGATCACATGGGTGTGGGCGCCTTCAACCTGATCCGTCGCCGCGTCTACGACGCAGTCGGAACTTACCAGCGGCTGCGGATGGAAGTAATTGACGATATGAAACTGGGTAAGGTGGTGAAGAACGCAGGCTATGCTCAACACATCGTATTTGGCGGACATTTGATTTCCATCCGTTGGGCGAATGGCGCAATGGGGGTAGTGCGCAATCTCACCAAGAATTTCTTCGCACTCATGTCTTTCCAGTGGCCGCGGGCGGTCCTCTCCTGTATCGCACTAACCTTCCTGAACCTGATGCCTTTTATCGGAATTGGATTGGCGCATGGTTGGGCGCGCCTGCCTTACGCGGTTGCGCTGCTGGCGGTGTTCCTGATTTATCTGGGGATGTCGTGGATGTCAGAAATCCGCCCCTATTACTTCTTGCTTCATCCCATCGGCACCATTCTGTTCATCTACACCATGATGCGTTCGATGGTTTTGACGCTAGGGCAGGGCGGAGTGCTGTGGCGAGGAACATTTTATCCGCTGGGAGAATTACGGAAAGGGATGGTCTAACTGCCACGGGTAAGACTGTCGGAGCAGCAAGCCTCAATCGTCCGTATCTTCCGGGACTTGTATAGGAAGTGTCGCTGGGTGCTTTTTCTGGTTGGAAGTTTTGCGGGATTTAGGATGACTCATTTTCCCGGCACTGTAGTGACCCTTGTGCTCGACATCATAGTTCCTGGGCAGCGGTGGAATCCGTGATCCTGCTCCGCGAAGTTGTCTGGGCTCCTGCAAAATCACCTCGGCGCGCCCATCGTACTCCTTCACCGGGCCGTGGATCTCGATGACCCTGCCTTGTAACTCGCGGATATCGCCGACGTTCTTCAGGTCCCGGGGAAATACCACCACGGTGAAGGGACAAGTTCGATAGTCTTCGCAGAAGTCGAGGTAGCGAACGCCGCGATCTCCCTGCTCAATGCGAAACACTTTTCCCGTGACGCAGCGAGTTTCGCCAACATGCTTTCTGGCGTCGCTGATCGCTACACATTCGGCTCGCAGATTTGAAAGAAGAAGCGTCAGGCTAACCGTGGTAAGAAATAACATCAGGAACATGGCAACACCCCACC
>CATPBY010000051.1 GCA_955652845.1 uncultured Terriglobales bacterium
TAACTACGCTGGCCAGAAGTGCGAGGGCGTCAATTTTATTGTGACCGAACGCAACGCTTTTGATTCGCCTGAGTTCGGCATCGAACTGGCCTCGGCGTTACACCAGTTATATCCTCAACAGTTTCAAGTGGACCGCATGACGGACCTGCTCCTGAATCAGTCGGTATACTCCGCCATCATCCAGGGGAAAGATCCCAGGAGCATCGCAGACGCCTGGCGCGAGGAGCTGGAAAAATTTCAACAGGTGCGACAAAAGTATCTGATTTACAAGTAAGCTAGGGCGCAGCGCAGTTGTCTGGTCCGTTAGAATGTCTTGTAGATTCATAATGCCTGGGAGTCTTTTTAATGAAGGCTGGTCAATCGAACATCCCCGCGCCAAGTCTGTTTTATCGCTGTGCCGGCCCGAACTGTGGCTTGCTGAAGGGGGCATCCGACCGATGGTGGCTGATGTGGACATCCTTCGGTGAATTTAACCAGCCGGTGTTGTTTCTGTGCCCATGGGATGAGGGTATCGCACAAAAAGAAGGAACTTTGCATGTTTGCGGTGAGTTGTGCGCGCAAAAATTGCAGTCTCAGTTCATGGGCAACGTTCGCGAAAATCTGGTAAAGCGCGCTGGTGGATAGTTCCGATAAACCTTTTTACTCCCCGGCTGCATCCTATTCGCTAATAGACCTCCGCCCCTTATACTTACTGGGGCGTCCGACTTCTCATAGCTGATTGCGATTTTCGGAGGACTCCGATGCGAGTGCTGATTACTGTGTTTCTGCTGGGAAGTTTAGCGGCCGCTCAAACTGGTACTATCGCGAAGGCGGATACGACCGCCACACCAACAGTTTCAACCAGCGAAAGCCACTTGCTGATCCCTTCAGGAACCAAGGTCCCCATCGCCTTGAAGCATGCCATTTCCACCAAGAGCTCGCGTGAAGGGGAAGCGGTCTACGCCGAAACCACGTTTCCGGTGGTGCTCAACGATCGCGTTCTGATTCCGGCGGGCACTTACGTTCAAGGGAAGATCAGTCGTATTCAACGTGCGGGCCGGGTCAAAGGGCGTGCCGAAGTGCTGATGCATTTCACCACCCTGATCTATCCCAGCGGGTACACCGTGGTGCTGCCAGGCGCAGTCGAAAACGTTCCTGGAGCGGACAAGACATCCATGAAAGGCGAGGAGGGTACAATCCGCCAGGATAGCCAGACTGGCGAGAAAGTCGGGACGGTGGCCACCGCGGCAGGAACCGGCGCCGTAATTGGAGGTCTCAGCCACGGGGCGAAGGGAGGATTGATCGGAGCCGGAGTGGGAGGAGCCGTGGGGAGCGCTATCGCTATGCTTTCGCGCGGCAATGACGTGAAGCTCGATGCCGGCACGACGCTCGAAATGGTAATCCAGCGGGAAGTGCCACTGGATGCAGGCCGCATTCCCGCGGCAGTCAAGTAATTCGAATGTTTCCTTACCTTAGCGAAAACATGGCATTGACGTGGGCTGTGACCACGATGGCCTGAGGGCTGAATTCTTCAGTCGGCGCGGCCGCGCCAGCTTCCATCTTCATTGCCATGGCGCGAGGCGCCATGGGCGAAATCACCCGCATATTCTCGAACGTATCCACCGAAGCGTAGGAGAGTTCCCCGAGTGTACGCCCGCCAGCGCGGGCCACTGCCGCCCCGGATTCGTGCGCGCGCCGGTAAGCATCTTCGACGGCCCGGGTTTTCGCCGCATCCATATCTTCCAGCGTGTAACTGATGGACTGGTTCTCGGTCACATCGGTATCAGCGAGTTGCTGTACGATCGGAGCTATTTTGGAAAAATCCCTCAGCTTGAGAGAGACATTGGCGTTTACCCGGTATCCCACCAGCTTACGCTTCGGATTCTTGAAATCGTACACTGGCTGGATGGAAAAGAAACCGATTTCTGCGCTCTTGGGTTCAATTCCATTGGATCGCAAAATCTGTCGAATTTGTTCCGCAGACCTCGATGCGCGGTCGTAGGCCGCCCGCGAAGTATCCTCCTGGGCCGAGATATTGAATTGCACCAGCGCTGTATCCGGGTTGGCCTCGAACTTGCCGTCAGCACCCACGAAAACTGAGTTGGGCTGCGCAGTGATTGTCGGACGATCTTGTCCGGCACACAACATCGCGGCCATCAGAGTGAGAGCCAGAGTGGCGATAGATCGGTTCATGCTTTGCCTCCGAATGGAATAACGAGAGTTTATACGAACACATGTGCTCTCTTACCAAGAACGCAGCACAGCGCGGAACTTGTGAGGGATGAAAAAAGAAAGGTTCTTCCGGCGTACTAAGAAGAATGTTTCGCGGCAGCAGAATAGGCAAAGCGAGGAATTTGGGCGTCGATCTCCTTGCGCAGATCCTCCCAGATGCTCTCTGGCATCGAGAGGAAGGTGTTGACCACCTCGGGATCGAACTGGGAGCCCTTGCAACGATTGATTTCATCTCGTGCTGAGGCTACAGAGCGCGCGGCGCGGTAGGGCCGATCGGAAATTATCGCATCCAGAGTGTCAGCAACCGCGAAAATACGCGCTCCAAGCGGGATCTGTTCGCCCTTCAGCTGGCGAGGATAACCGGTTCCATCGAAATACTCCTGATGGGAATACACGATCTCGGCAGCCTCGGTCAGAAAAGGGATTTTTTTAAGGATCTGATAACCGTTATAGCAGTGCTCCCGCATGATGATCACTTCGTCCGGGGTCAAGGCGCCGGGCTTGCGAAGAATTGCATCGGGTATTGCCATCTTGCCAATGTCATGCAGGAACGCGCCATGGGCGATGATCTTAACCTGATCATTCGGAAGCCCCAACTGGCGCGCGATAGCCATGGTGAACGCCGTAACTCTCCGGGAATGGCCCTCCGTCTCCGCATCCTTCAGATCAAGGGCGCCGCCCAAAGCTTCCAATGTCATGCCGTAAGAACGCTCAAGATCGAGCATTGTCTGCTTTAACTGCTGCGTTCGAGCATCGACCAGTGATTCGAGATTGGTCTGATAGGCGCGGTTTTCAAGCTTCAGACGCCGGTTCTCAAGCGCCCGGCGCACCGTCGCCAGCAGTTGCTCGCGCTCGAATGGTTTCAGGAGGTAATCGTAAGCGCCATTCCGGAGCGCATCGAGGGCAACCGATATGTCATGAACCGCAGTCACCATGACCACGGGCATGTCGGGAAATTTCTCTTTGGTGCGCTCGAGCAGGCCGATTCCATCCAGATCGGCCATCATTAAATCGGACAACATAAGCTCAAATTCCTCGCCCGATTCGAGCAAAGCCAGAGCCTCCAATCCGGAGGCAGCCTGCCGGCACTTGTAATTCGCGATGGTCAACATGGAGGAGACAATCTCGCGAATAGTCTCTTCATCATCGACAACCAGGATGCGATCGGCCGGCATGGGATGCTTAAGTGTAAGGCCAATTCTATCGCAGTTCAGAGATTCCCAAAGTAACCATAAGGGAGGGGAAAGCCCATTGGTAACGGGGGAAGCCGTGCTATTACATAAAACGAGCGCTTGGCGTTGGTTGCCATGAACATGGGCGGCATCTTGGGCGACTGGTATGTGGTCGGGGACATCACTGTCCCTCGGTTGATGGCACAGGAGTCGGCAGCGCTGATCATGCTGGCGGCGAGCCTGCTCGTGTTCCGCACATTTCGCGAACGCTATCTTCTGGTATGGATCCTCGGTTGGCTGGCTTGCTTTGTTTCCCGTTGGACTGTGCGTGGCGAGGACAGTGGCTCTCTTCCACGCTATCTCATCGCCATTTCAAACGCCGAGTTCGTTCTGGCGGTATGTTTGTTCGCCGCCGCCGTTTTCGTCTACACCCACGCCCGCAAACTGCTGCTGCCCTTACTCTTGATTTCACTTACCGTAATCGGTTTTGCTGTCGCTCGCGCCTTGCTGTGGCCCGACTTGCTGGTGTTACGAGCGGCTTTGGAGATCGCTTACCGCCTGGTTGCAATCAGCGCCGCTTTCCAATTGATTCGTTTTCGCTGGGCCCGGTGGGAAATTGGCCCGTGGTTGCTCAGTTTCAGCCTGCTCTTTCTGCACCTCAGGTGGGAACCGGTAAGCGTTTACTTCCCGCCTGGTTTTTCACTGATGACGAATCTTTTCCTGGGTCTGAGTATGTTGTTGTTGGTTTTCGACGACTACAAGATGCGCACTCGCCGCCTGGGAGTAGTCAACGCTCTGACCACCAGCATCACGCGCGCGCAGCAGCATGGGCCGATGATGGTAACCGCGCTCGAAGAACTCAAAGCACTCATGTGCGCCAGGGCAGCCTGGTTCCGCCTGCTCGAGGGCGACAAGATGGTCATCGCCCAGCAGATCGGGCTTTCCCAGGACTTTTTGCGTGATCGCGGTTCGGTTCCGAAGGATGAAACCCTGGGAAGGGCGCTGAAAGAAGGCACACCGACACTGGTCAAAACCAGCACCGCGCCTGAAACCATCCGTCCGTATCTGAAGAGAGAAGGATTTCACCACGTCGTGGTCGTCCCAGTTCTGGGCAAGAAATCGGTTATTGGCACTCTCTCGTTAGGCAGCCGACGCCGGCTCTCTTACGCACCCGAGGATATGGAGTTTCTCACCACCAGCGCTCACCAGTTAGGACTGGCGGTTGAGAATCTGCGGCTGGTGGAACAGATCCTGCGCTCTCATCGGCAGTGGACAAACACCTTCGATTCCATTCATGACTTTGTGCTTCTGCACGACTCCGAGTTCCGCATCATGAAGGCGAACCACGCCCTGTTGCAGCGTTTAGGCCAGGCTCCCGCTGATGTGGTAGGCCAGCTTTGCGCAGATGTGCTTCCGCGCGTGCGTTCCGAATGGAAGGGATGTCCCTATTGCCATGGGGCGGAAGACGGATTTTACGAGGGGGATGATCCCTGCTTCGGCGGCTACTCGATGATTTCCACGTCTTCCTATACCGACCAGGGAGGCAAGCAGAAAGGAACCATCCACGTAATCCGCGATACCACCGACCGGCGGATGGCGGAAGAAAAATATCGCCTCCTGTTTGAACAGGTGCAGGAAGGTGTTTTCGTGGCCACGCCAGAAGGCAAACTGCTGGACTGCAACGATGCCTTCATTCGAATGCTGGGCTATACCCACGAAGAATTGATGACCTTGAACATCGACACCCAGCTTTACGCTTCGGTGGAGCAGCGGGATGCGTTTCGACGGGAAGTCGAGGTACACAATTACGTCCGGAACTTTGAAGTCACCCTGCGGAAAAAAGACGGCACGTTCCTCACCGCCATGGAGAGCAGCTTCGCGACCCGCGATAGCGCCGGCAAGATCGAACGCTATCAGGGGTTCTTGCTGGACATGACAGAGAAGAAACGGGCCGAAGATGAGATTCGCCGCCGCAACCGCGAGCTGAACGCTCTGAACGCGATGGCTGTGATCGCGACCCAGTCATTCGATTTAGACGAGATTCTGAACCTCACGTTGCGTCAGGTGATTTCACTGCTGGGCGCCGAGACCGGATCGATTTATCTTTCCGATACTGACGACACCACATTCCGGCGTCGAGCTGGATGGGGCCTGCGAAGCACCGACCGCGCCCGCTTCTCCGAGATCAAGATTGTTGACTTCGGGGATCTGGTCACGCGTTCGCGGACTGAAGTGATCACAGCCGAGTATCTGCCGCATCTTCCGCCCATGGTGGCTGAATTTATTCGCGCCGACGGGCTGACTTCCTGGATCTGGGTCTTATTGTGGGGGAAGGACAAGCCCATGGGCATCATGGGTATCAGCAGCCGCGAAAACCGCGAGTACACCAGCAACGACGAGAATCTGCTAGTGGCCATCGGCCGCCAGCTATCGACCACCATTGAGAAAGTTCGTTTATATGAAGAGACCTGCCGCGCTTACGAGGACCTGCGCCGCACCCAGGAACAGTTGCTGCAAAGCGAAAAAATGTCGGCGGTGGGACAGTTGATTGCCGGAGTGGCTCATGAACTCAACAACCCCCTGACAGCCATCCTGGGCTATGCGCAGCTTCTCGAAAGCGAAGGGCTGGGAGAGCGTGCTGCGGATTTTGTGAGCAAACTTTTCAAACAGGCACAACGCACCCACCGGGTAGTGCAGAACCTGCTATCGTTTGCCCGCCAGCGCAAACCCCATCGGCAGGAAGTTGATGTCTGCAGAGTGCTGGAAGAAACCCTGACCTTGCGGGACTACGATTTGAAGGTGAACAATATCAAGCTGGAACGAGAGATCGCGGCTGACATTCCTGCGGTAACGGCCGATCCGCACCAGCTGGAACAGGTATTTCTCAATCTCATTAACAACGCAGTCGATGCCATGCTTGAGGCCGGACAAGGCGGTGTGCTGAAGGTCCGGGTGCAATTGCGGGAAGGAAAAGTTTACGTTGAGTTTGAAGATTCGGGTCCGGGCATCAAAGAGCCGAACCGAATATTTGA
>CATPBY010000052.1 GCA_955652845.1 uncultured Terriglobales bacterium
ATCCGGGGCTGAATACTTCGCGGCGTTCTCGAGCAATTGGATAAGGACATCTTTAATGCGATCAACATCAAATCGAATTGTCGGAAGCCCCTCCGGTGCTTCAATTTCCAGAGGGTGGCGAGCAAGCAGTTTGCCAGCCTCGTTGACGGCGCGGTCAATGGCTTCCTGAATATGGTGCTGGTCGCGATGCAGGTCCACCCGATTGGCATCGAACTGGGCCATCTGTGCCGCTTCTTCGACCAGATGGTCGAGCCGGTCGCTTTCCTCGTCAATCACGGTCAGCAGCTCCAGTCGCTGTGTCTGCTCGAGATTGCTTTCGGATAAAAGGCTGGTGACCGAAGCTTTAATCGATGTTAACGGGGTGCGGAATTCATGGGTAACGGAATCGAGCAATGCAGAACGCAGCTTTTCGCCTTCACGCGCACCCTCGGCGCGCGCCAGCTTTTCGACCGCTCCAGCGCGTTCGATGGCAATCGCGACCAGGCTACCGATCGCTTCCAGGGTTTCGCGAGTCAGAACGCCGCCCGAAACTCCGACCGCGCCCACCGATCGAACCCCCATGCGCAGAGGGATATAACGGATTCGTTTCTCTGCCTCCACGATAGGCTCGCCGCGGGCGGCGGCGGTGCAAAGCTTCTCATCCTCGAGCCCGCTCATATCGGAACCGGAGCGATAAATATCCGACCGTCCGGCCACGAAAATTGCCGCCGCGCCGCAGCCGAACGATTCAACTATGAGCTGTGGCAGGGCGTTGAGCAATCCGACCACGTTCTCCGCCACCAGCAGGTGCTGACTGAAGACGTAAAGACGTTCGACCTCATGGCGCCTCTGCCTGGCATCCATGGCTTCTCGCCGGGCACGCTCCGATAAATGGCTGGCGATGATTGCAGTCACCAGAAAAACGAATAAAGCTATCCAGTTTTGGGTGTCGGCGATGGTAAAGGTTCCGACCGGAGGAAGGAAGAAGTAGTTGAATGCGGCGGCTGCAACCACGGCCGTCACCACCGCGTATTCGAGGCCCCAGCTGGCGGAGATAATCAGGACCGCAAGCAGGAAAGTCAGCGCTACCGTCGTCGGATTGACGTGCACCACATGGCGGTAGAGGGCCACGATCAAGAATACGATCGCAGGCGAGATGGCGAATCGCAGGAAGGTTTGACCGAGTGACCGCTGCACCGGGGCATTGTAGCTGAGGGTCGACAACCGGGATGCGCTCGACGACAATAGGCGCGATGGCCCACAAGAGTCCTGAGCAGTGGCTGGAGGAGGCAGCCCCCGAAAAGAAAGAGGGCATCTTCAAGCTGTTCCTAGGGTATGCGCCTGGTGTGGGTAAGACCTACAGTATGCTCAGCGAGGGCATACGCCGTTATAGCCGGGGCGAAGACGTGGTAGTCGGAGTCATCGAAACCCACGGGCGCAAGCCCGTCGCCGAGCTAACCGGAAAGCTCGAAGTTGTGCCCAGGCGCAAGCTGGAATACAAGGGCACACTGTTCGAGGAGATGGATGTCGAAGCGATCATTGCCCGCAAACCGCAGGTAGTTCTGGTGGACGAACTGGCGCATACCAACATTGAAGGCAGTAAGCACCCGAAGCGATACCAGGATGTGATGGAGATCCTCGCTGCGAAGATCGACGTGCTCTCCACCATGAATGTGCAGCATGTCGAAAGTCTCACCCCTACAGTCGAGCGCATCACCGGCGTGCGAATGCGCGAAACGGTCCCGGATTGGGTGGTGCAGCGCGCAGGTGAGATCGTGATGGCTGATCTCACCCCGCAAGCGCTACAGGTCCGTATGAGACGGGGCGATATTTATCCCCTCGATCGGGCGGAGCGCGCCCTGTCCAATTTTTTCCGCCCGGGAAACCTGATCGCGCTGCGCGAGCTGGCCCTGAGACAAGTGGCGCAGGTGGTGGACAGGACGCTGGAGTCGTACCAGAAGAAGGAGCACCTGGAGCGCAATCTTGGAGTACGGGAGCGGATTGCGGTCTGCATCAGTTCCAATCCAGCTGCCCAGTACCTCATCGCGCGGGGTGGCCGCATGGCGCATGCCATTGATGCTGAGTTCTACGTGGTTTACGTTGACATAGGCGCCGATAGGCGCGATGAGGACCGCCGCAGCCTGACCGAAAACATACGCTTCGCGGAAAACCTTGGAGCCACCGTCATCCGCCTGCAAGGGGGCAGCGTGGCCCAGCGCGTTGCCGAGTTCGTCCGCGAAAAACATATTACCCAGGTGGTTTTCGGGCGCTCCGCTACGAAAGGCCTGCGAAAACATTTCTATCTTTCTGCCATTCAGAGATTCCTGCGTGACGCCCCGCCGGTTGACGTGCACATTGTGACCCAGGAACCGAAATAGCCACATGAAAAACCATCGCCGGATCCTGGTGGTTGATGACGAGCCGCAGATCACGCGCGTGCTGCGTACAACCTTAACGGCGCAGGGGTACGACCTGCGTGTGGCCAATGACGGGGAAACTGCGCTTGAAATCATGAAAGACTGGACGCCCGACCTGGTGATCACAGATCTGGTGATGCCACAGATGGATGGCCTCGAACTATGTCGGCGAGTGCGCGCAAAGGCGGAAATGCCGATTATCGTTCTCTCGGTCCGGGGCGAGGAGCGGACGAAAGTGCGGGCGCTGGACGCCGGCGCCGACGACTATGTCATCAAGCCCTTTGGGATGAGCGAACTGCTGGCCCGCGTCCGAGCCAACCTTCGACGCACCGCGGTCGACGAACCGGAAGATGCTGGCGTCTTTGAAGAGGGAGATTTCCGCATCGATACTGGCGCGCACACGATCGCGATCTGCGGCAGGGAAGTCCGACTGACTCCGAAGGAATTTAATCTCCTTGTCTATCTATCGCGGCACCCTGGGAAAGTAGTGACCCACCGGGCATTGCTGACTGCGGTCTGGGGGTCCAATGCGACTGAACAACCGGAATACCTGCGCGTGTTCGTGCGCCGACTGCGAAAGAAAATCGAACCGGACGCCGCCTCGCCGCGCTACATCCTTACCGAGCCGTGGGTCGGATACCGTTTTGAACCTTCTCCAATTAAGCGCTCGTAGCGCCGGGACTTGTTCTTTCTTCGCGCAGGGATAGCTGCGAACGGCTGTCCGCCTGTCGAAGGCCCGAGCTTACTCCATCCATGACGACAGAAACCCGTCGAGGCTCGCTCGACCGGACAGCCGAGGGCGGCTGTCCCGCGAGGATTTTAGCTTGAACTTCGACGCACTCATGCGGCTGCGAAGCCTCGTTACGAATTGTTTATGAATTATTCATTCATCTTTTACGCGCGAAGATGTCAACTCTTATTTGGCTTGGCTTTGGGAGCAGGCATGCCCGTGGGGATAATGCGAGTCGGCCTGCGGCCGTAAGACGGCAAGGAGAACTTACACTAATGAATCCATACCCCTCGAAACGCGTATTTCCCAAAAGAGCTGGCCACGGAATCGCCCAGGTTGCACTGGTCGCGGTCTGGCTGGTGCTGCCACTTCACAGCCAGGACGCGCCCAGTGTCGCTTCTATAAACACGTCGTCGGCCCCAGAACAACTCTCACAGAAAGAAATGATCAACGAACTGGCGGCCATGAAGAGACGCATCGAACAACTGGAAGCCCAACTCAAGAAGCAAGCTGGGGAGGGCGAAGAAACCCGGAGCGCCCATTCCGCGAACACAAGCGTTCCTGCGGCAGCTGCGGCGAATGCTTTTGCCGCACTCTCTGCTCCCTCCGAAACCCAGGCACAGGGCACGCCGCCTGGCGCTTCGGCGACCGAGCCGGCCAAAACTGAGCCATTTGCCTTCGCCGACTGGACCTGGCTGAACGGAAACCCGCGAACCAAGGAAGCAGCTTTTGACTCGAAGTTTTTTACGCCCGAAATCAGGGCTGACGTGAACTACAACTACGACTTCAATCATCCCAAGGACGACACGATTGGAGGGTCAAGCGAAATATTCAGATCGAACGAGGTCAGCCTTACTCATCTTGGCGTTGGCGGAGACTTTCACTATGACCACGTGCGGGCGCGGGTGCTGAGCCAGATTGGCCTGTATTCGACCGGCACGCCGCGCAACGACGCCAGCTATTCGCGCGGGCAATGGAACCTGGCCGACGCCTACCGCTACGTCACTGAGGCCTATGGGGGCTATCACTGGGACGCGCTGCACGGCGTGAATGTTGATGCCGGCATCTTCCTGTCGTACATCGGCCTGTTCAGCTTTTACAACTTCGATAACTGGGCTTACCAGCCATCTTATGTGTCCTCGAACACCCCATGGTTTTTTACCGGCATGCGCATTCAGGTATTTCCGACTGCGAAGTTGAAGATTGAGCCCTGGATTATTAATGGATGGCAATCCTATGGACGTTACAACGGCAGGTTGGGATTTGGCGGACAGGTGCTGTATCGCCCGACTGGCTGGCTCTCCATGCTTACCAATAACTACGGGGCGGGCGCCGACGCATTAGGGCTTCCCAACCGCACCCGCTATCACACCGACAACAGCGTTGAAGTGAAGTATTACGACCATCCGGAGCGGTTTCTGGACAAAATGGCAGTCTCGCTCACCGGCGACGCAGGCTGTGAAAGTGGCGGCGGGGTGAGTTGCATGGGCAATCGCAAGAACGCCCAAGGGCAGATCGTGGCCTTCAAGCAGAGTTTCCTGGGCTACATGCTTTATAACCGCTGGTGGTTTCACCGCGACCGCTACGGATTTACGCTTGGCGGCGGACAAATCAACAATCCTGGACGTTACTTAGTGCTGTTGCCGCCGATCAACGGCGCGACTGCTACTTCTGGCACGCCCTACTTCACGGAAAATCCCGGCGATCCGTTCAAGGCCTGGGATATTTCTGCGACTTACGATTACATGCCCAGCCAGTACATTACCTTCCGCTGGGAGTTCAATCACCGCCATGCCAACGTGCCCTACTTCAGCGGACCCGGCGGGATCACCCCTCCGGGAGGAAACAGCGGCGCTGCGGGATCCGTGATTTCCGGCTTCCAGCCGGATCTTCGAAAGACCGAGGATCGGGGCACCATGGCGATCCTGGTGAAGTTCTAAGCGCTAGGAGAAACTATGCAGGACATTATCTGGATCGCTGTCACGGTTGCATTTTTTCTGATTGCGATTGCTTACGTTCGGTTCTGCGATCGCATTCGCTGAGGCAACGATCATGAATCTTGAATCGACTTTGATGCTGGCCGTGAGCGTCCTGTTAGTGATCTACCTGCTGTATGCGTTGTTGCGTCCGGAGAAGTTCTGATGACAGTGAATGGCTGGCTCCAGATTCTTGTGTTTCTGGGCCTGATCTTTGCAGTGACCAAGCCAGTGGGCATATTTATGGCAAAGGTCTTCGATCGCCAGCGCACGTTCCTGGATCCATTCGCCAGGCCCCTCGAGCGGATCGTCTACCGCGTGACGGGAGTGGACGAAAACCACGACATGCGCTGGACTGAATACGCCTTTGCCATGCTTCTGTTCAGCGCTGCATCCATGCTGCTGCTGTATCTCATCGAACGTGTCCAGCAATTTCTTCCCTGGAATCCGCAGAAATTCGGACCCGTAGCTCAAGACCTGGCATTCAACACCGCTGCATCCTTCACCACCAACACCAACTGGCAGAACTATTCCGGTGAAAACACGATGAGCTACTTCACCCAGAT
>CATPBY010000053.1 GCA_955652845.1 uncultured Terriglobales bacterium
ATGTTCGCCCACGCTGAAATCTGTGAAAAACCGCGGTATGGGCGGACGAAATCTGGGGAAATATTGAACTGCGACACTTGGGCATTGGGTTGACCCTGGTTCGCATCGTAGTTTCCGAGAAGATGTGTGCCTCTGGTTCCGACATAGGCGAGGGAAGCGCTGGTGTCTTTAGCAACCTCGCGCTGGAGGCTCAACGACCACTTCTGCACGGTGGGATACTTCCAGGGGGCAAGAGGAGCATTCAAGCTCGCGGGGAAAATTGTTCCCGGCGTTCCTCCAGGGTTGTCGAGCGACGTGTTGGAGATGTTCACGGAATTGTTAAAGGGCGGGCTGAACGCGCCGAACTGGCTGTACGATCCCCACCGATCGTAGAAAATGCCGTAGCCGGCGCGGATTGCCATCTTGCCGTTGGAGAAGGGATCCCAGGACAGTCCAAAACGCGGAGCAAAGGCCCGCTTGTGGCTGGGGAACAATGCCCGGCCGAATGGTGAGCTATTCGTCCCCGGAAAGGTACTGTGTCCGCCCACGATAATTCCGTTCAAAAGATTGCCGCTATTCGGAACGATTGTGCCGTCCGGGTTCACAATTGGGGCATCGGATGGATTGAAAAAAGCGGGGTCGAACGCGCCGAATACGTTATGCAATTCGTGTTCTGGCCGGAAGTACTCATAGCGCAGAGCGGCCGTAAGAGTAAGGTTATTTCGGAGCTTTAATTGATCCTCGGCGTAGGGTTCGATGTTGTACCAGCGATATTTGCCGAACGGATCCACTGCCGTTTCGGTGTAGTTGGAGGCCAAGCCCAGCTCGAAATCAGCTAATGCGTTGTTGGTGAAGTTGCCGAAAAATGTATAGGTGCCATTCGTATTGTTGCTGGAAGGATTCGCTAATTCGCTCTTGCCTTCCGGCGTGAAGATGGCACCGAACCGGAACGTGTGCCGCCCGTGGGCCCAGGTGGTTTCGCTTTGGAAAGGAATGCTGAACGCATCATTGTGGAAATACCATTGCTCCACGATCCCCGAATACCCAGTTCCAAAAAACATAGTTGGAATTCGGTTGAGTTCGTTAAGCGGAAACACTTCGTGCATCGTCAATCCCGGCGCCCGGCTCTTGCTTGAAAGAGGACCGTTCACCAGCGACTTATCGTTGGCGAAATACATCCCGACTGAGAATTCGGTGACCAGGGTGGGCCGAAGCGAATAGATGAGATGAACCGACCAGTTGTAGAGAGGAAAATCTTGGGTTGACCCGCCGACGTACGGAAACGGGTTCTCGTGAAACAACCCATAAGGATTGTTTAGAAGGACGCTGTCTTGCGTGTAGCGTCCAAAAAGACTGAGCTTGTCATTTAGTTTTGAGTCAATGCGGATGGATTCTTCCCGCCAACGAGTGTAATCGGGCGCTTCAGAAATGAAGTTGAAGCCGTTCACGTTATAGCCGGGTGTCGGCAAGGGGAAGTAGGTCTGCAGCAGGAGACGCGCATTTGGGTCAATCCGCTTCGCCGGGATTACGTTTCCGGGGAAGGGCTGACCCGTGTTGGGATCGATGGGTTGCACAGCACTGACGCTGAAGTCTCCATTACGCTCCGCTTGAGTGGGCGTCAAGGTGATCGCCGGTCCGGAGCTCGCGAGGATGCGTCGCCACTCCTGCGACCAGAAAAAGAAGAGCCGATCTTTCTTGATCGGTCCGCCTATGTCGTACCCGAAATCGTTGTACCGGTTCTCCGGGGTGCTCGTAGAAAATCTATTCTTGGCGTTAATCGCGTCATTCCGAAAAAACTCAAAGATGTCTCCATGAATGTTGTTTGTCCCCGAACGGGTGATGAGGTTGACTTGTGCGCCTGCGGAACGGCCCGCGGTCGCTGTGTAGTCGTTGTTCTCGATGCGAACCTCGGAAATCGCGAACAGATTCGGCGCAACAAACGCATTGCCGCCAAAGGTATCAACGTTGCGTACCCCGTCAATCAGGAGATTATTCTCGTCATCACGCACTCCGTTCACCGAAAAATCAACGGACGAATTTGAGCCGAAGCCAGGGCTAATATCATTCATCACTGGTTGTGAGACACCAGGCTCCAGGCTCATCAATTGAGTGAAGACTCGATTAGTAAGCGGCAAACTATTGACCTGCTGGCCGGTAATCGTGTTGCCCTCGTTCGCGGTGAGAGTGTTTACGACAGGGGGATTCCCTCCTGTAACGGTCACCACATCGTAGATCGAGCCAACTTTGAGGACCACATCCACTCGTGCGGGCTCCGCAGCATGCACCGCGAAGACGTCATGAGCACTCTTGGCAAAGCTGGCTTTCTCCGCCGTCACCTCGTACCGCCCGGCGGGAACTGTTAGAAACCGAAACTCGCCCGATTCATTACTTTGAGTCTCGTGGATCTGGCTATTGTCGACGTTGCGCAGCGTGACTGAAACTCCAGGAACAACCGCACCGCTGGCGTCCGTCACCGTGCCCAGCACCGTCGATGTGTTCGCCACTTGAGCGACAAGATATCCACTGAGGAAAAAGGTCAATGTAACTATGTGCGTCAACCAAGACGGTCGCTTATCCAGGCATCCATTCATGAGAGTCCACTCCTTGATTTAGTGCCCCAATGGTTTGAGCGCTAACCGACGTTCCTCAGGTCAGGGCAAAGAGGCTTCTGTCTCCTCCAGCACCCAATGCTCCGGGGCGTCCAGATGGCAGTCGAATCCGTAAAACCGGTTCTTGAAAATGTGCTGAAACAAACATGCTCGCTGCCCACGCATGACGGGATTAGCTGCCACCGCCTGAAAAACGCCGTCCGGAGCGTCCGCGGCAAACACTTCCACCTGCCACTCACCCTCTGGATCATCGGTGTAGCGATGCGGGTACACCTCAGTCGTTAGGAAGTAAATCCCGGCTTTCTTGCCACTCCCGACGTGCGCCTTCTTCACGTACAATAATGTTGGGGCCGCGACGGTTTCAGTCGTCTGCATCAGAATTTTTTCCGGCGCGTTATCAAGGTCTTCAATACGGGCCGCGCTCTTGCTGATGATTTCGAAGTGGTCACGATCATTTCCACGATAGAACGTCAGATAGAAGCGGCCCGAGCGCGGGTCGTGGAACAAGTTCGGGTTCTGATTGCGCTGGTTCGGAGTTCCTGACACCAGGGTTTTCAACTGGGTGAGTTTAATTCCATCTTCCGACGTTGCCAGGACGATGTAGCTCGATGGGGTGTCGTAGTCGCGGGTGATCGCGAAGTAGAGTAGTTTTCGATGTCTGGAATCGGCATTCTTCAGGACTGAAGGCCAGCGCGCATTCGTCCAAAGTGGATTCTTGGCAAATTTTGTCCAGTTCACAAGATCGTTGCTGCGAACCAAACCGATTCCTCGGCCTTCATTGAGCCCGTACCAACCCCAGTATCGGAACCCGCCCCGTTTGAGCTCAAGCACACTCAGCGTATGCGGAAACTGATTTCCTTCCCATGCTTGGGCATCGGGCAGAATACGACGCGGCGAAGTCAATTGGAGGTACGGGATTGCTGCGGCGCTTTCTTTCGATCCGACCGTTTGATTCGATGCGCAGCGGCAAAGCTCCGATATCAAGAGGAGGACTAAGGGCCAACGCAAGCGAGGCATGAAATGTTCTCCGAGGCTTAAATCGTAGGTGCCACGATTGATTTCTTCAGGTTGACGGTGGCGTTCGTTATCAGCGGCTTTGCCCAGAAGCCGACGCTCAGGACACAGCCGAAAGTCAGGTAGAGGAATGCGATCCCGGGCCGCAATCCATAGCGATCTCCAATCCGGCCGATGATTACTGGCACCACTGCCCCGCCCATTATTCCCGTGCTCAGGATGCCCGCAAATGGGCCATGATGTTCCGAGACGGAATTCAATGCCAGGGAAACGAGGATGGGCCACATCACTGAAGCGAACAGGCCGATTGCGGAAAAGGCCACTATGGAAACGTTCCTGGGTCCGAAAAGTGCGGCGGTCAGGCAGAGCAACGCTCCGATTGCCGTGCCAATCAGAACCTTCCGGCTATCGAACAGCTTCAGCAATCCCATGCCAATAAAGCAGCCTGCGGTCAGTAGCCCCCAAAACCACGCCACTGCGGTTGCGCCCGCCGTGTGCGGATCGTAACCGTGATAGGTGGAGAGAAACTTCGAAATCCAGTCTGCAGTGCCTTGCTCCGAACCCACATAAGCGAACACGCACAAAAAAAACATCCACACCATCGGCCGGCGCAGCAGGTCTCCATACATTGACCACGATCCCGCGGATTCGTCGCTTGAGCGCTCCACGCGCGGAAACTTCGTGAAGCACAAAATCACAATCATCAGCACGGTGAATACCGCAAAGATCCAATACAACGAAGCCCATGGCAGCGCGGGAGGAGTCAGCCTCGCCAGAACGGCAACAAGCGGATTGCCTGGAGGCGTCGCCTGGCTCAAATTCCGGACCAGATAGGAATACAGGTACGGACTTAGGAATGACGCCGAACCAAAGATCAACTGGGCAAAAGCAGAATTGAAAGCAAAGTGCTCCTCGCCTCCGGACACGCGCAGCAGCGGATTGATGGCCGTCTGCAAGGTGGCCATGCCCGACCCCATGATAAAAAGCGACACGACTGCCACGCGATAGCTCGGGTAGAATGCGAAACTCAGCGACCCCACCGTACCCGCCAGAAATGCTGCCACCATGACCGGCTTTTCCCCGAATCGTTCCACCAGGAAGCCGGCGGGGATCGACATCACGCCGTAGGCAATAAAGAAGGAGAATGGCAATAAAGCAGCAGCGGCCAGGCTGACTTTGAAGCTGGTGATAATGTCGGGCACGATCGGCCCCAGAATATTGGTCAGCAGCGACATCACAAAAAATGTCAAAAAGACAATGCTGACCATGTATCGGTTCCGTGGCGTAGGCATGAGGTTCTTTGTGCTATTCCGTCGTCGTCACCTTAGTGGCTAACTCGAACCGGCCCGGTTCCCGTCCCGCCTGCGCGGCCAGCGCGAGTGTGATCATCTGCACTGGAAGAATTTCCAGAATTGGCGCAATACACCGAGGAGCGATGGGCAGGCTGCAAGGAACGAACGCCGCATTTTCAGCGACTAACTCAGTTCTTCCCTGCTGCTCGCGAATGTCGTCCAGCAGGCGAAGGTTTAAGTCACGGGTCCTGTTGTCTCCAGCAAAAACCAGCACAAAAATTTCTTCGCTCAGCATCTCAAAGGGCCCGTGGCGAAATGCTGCACTGCTCATGCCTTCCGCGTGGAAGTGGTCAGACTCTTTTACGATGAGCGCGCCCGTGCCGACAGCAGCCAGCGACGATCCTCGTCCAACCAGGAAGAGGTGGCGAATGTCTGTCAATAGATGAGCGAGACTCTGGACATGATTTTTCAAGGAAGCCAGGTAGGACTGGACCGCGGGAGCCGCCTCTCTCAATTCCTGTGTCGTCCGGCGCAGCTCACGCTCACAGAGAACGCCACCAAGCCAGTTCAGAACCATCAGTGCGGTCACGTAAGTTTTGCACGAGACCGAGAATTCTTTGCCAGCTTGCGTCAGGATGGTGGCGTCTGCTTGCGTTGCCAATGGGCTGGAGGGGGTATTAGTAATTGCAATTACCGACGACTTGCCACGATTGATTTCAAGAAGCCGGACCACTTCCGCGCTCTGCCCTGACTGAGAAACTGCCACGATGAGGCTCTGTGAATCGAACAGTCTGCTCTTGTAGTGGACCAGTTCCGAAGTCTCGACCATCGTCGCTATCAGGCCATGATTGATAAGCTCCAGATGCAAGGGATGAAGCGCGTGAAACGACGAACCCATGCCGGTCAAGACTATCGTCTTGAATTTTCCTTTCTGAAGCCGGGCCGCCAATTCACGCAGGCTTTTCGTCTGCTCCAGACCTGCAAGTGTGTCTTCCAGCGCGCGCGGTTGCTCGAGAATATCGCGAAGGTATTCGCCTTCGATGACCGAGAACTCAGGCAACACGATCTCCTCCAGCGGAACCGAATCGGTGGTACCACACTCTGGCCGCACCAATAAGATTGCTGTCTTCACCGAGAGACGCGAGAGCCAACTCTGTCTTGTTGTAGGGAACGAAACGACAGCTCCCAGCGATGACCCTGCGAATGCCTTCCATGAAGAGTGGCGCGCTCTTCATGACACTTCCGCCCAGCACAATCGCGTCGGGAACAAAGATGGTGACAAGGTTAGCCAGACCCAAGCCGAGGTAGTATGCTTCTCGATCTACAGATCGTTGCGCCCATGCGTCGCCGTCACGCGCCAATTCGCAAATTCGCCTGGCAGTCAATTCCGCACGATGCGGATACTCCGAAGGAGCAATACCTTCCATCCAACTAGCC
>CATPBY010000054.1 GCA_955652845.1 uncultured Terriglobales bacterium
CCGGCCTCGCCACCGCAGGTCCCTCACAAACTCTCCCGGGAACGATTATGGGTACGGTTGAATACATGTCGCCGGAGCAAGCCAGCGGCTTGCCCATAGATTTCCGCTCAGACCAGTTTTCATTTGGCTCCGTCCTGTACGAAATGGTAACGGGAAAACGCAGCTTCCCGGGGCGGAGCATGTCCGAGACCCTGGCGGCGATACTCCGGGACGATCCGCAACCAGTTGCGACGTTAAACCCCCAGGCTCCGGCGCCGCTTTGCTGGGTAATCGAACGTTGCCTCAGCCGAAATCCCAACCAGCGTTACGTATCCACGCGTGATCTGGCGCGAGACCTTGCAACTATCCGCGACCGGCTATCCGAGGCGCCGTCCCGGCATTCTGAAACCCGGGCGAGTAATCTTCCCACCCAGCGAACTTTACTTATTGGTCGCGATCGAGAAGTTGAGGCGGTGAAGGAACTGCTGCTGCGGGAAGCGGTGCACCTGATAACGCTTACTGGGCCGGGGGGGATTGGAAAGACTCGCCTGGGTCTCGAGGTGGCGACCGCAGTCGCCCAGAGTTTCCCCGGAGGAGTGTGTTTTCTTCCCCTTGCGGGGGTGAGTGATCCCGAGCTGATTCCTTCCATCATTGGGCAAGCGTTGGGTATGAGGGAAACCGGGCGCCAGGTAACCATTGCCAGCCTGAAAGAATATTTGCACGACCTGCCATCGAACCTGCTGCTGTTCTTCGATAACTTCGAGCACTTGCTCGGCGCAGCGTCGGCGGTGGCGGAATTGCTCAGTATCGCGGCCAAGCTCAAATTTTTAGTGACCAGCCGGTCGCCTTTGCATGTTTATGGCGAACATGAATTTCCGGTTCCGTCGCTTGTCCTGCCCGACCTCGAATCTTCCAGAGCACTGCCTGTACTTGCGAAGAACCCATCGATTGCGTTGTTTCTGCAACGGGCGGCTGCGGTCAAGCCAAATTTTGAATTGACCGAAGAGAATGCGGTTGCGGTCGCTACGATCTGCAAACGCCTGGATGGGTTGCCTCTGGCGATCGAACTGGCAGCTGCCCGCATCAAGCTGCTTTCGCCATCGGCAATGCAGACTCGACTGGAAAGCAGTCTCCAACTGCTGACGGGTGGAGCGAAAGATTTGCCGGTAAGACAGCAGACTCTGCGCGGGACCATTGACTGGAGCTATGGCCTGCTTAATCCCGCAGAGCAGGCGCTCTTCCGAAGACTTTCGGTGTTTGTGGGCGGCTGCACCCTGGAGGAAGTTGAGGCGGTCTGTAACACCAAACAGGATCTCCAACTGGATGTGCTGGAAGGCATGGCATCTCTGGTCGATAAAAGCCTGGTCCAGCAGATTGAGGATTCTCAGGGAGAATCGCGCTTTGTCCTGCTGGAAACGGTTCGAGAGTACGGGTTGGAACATTTAGCTTCGAGCGGAGAGGAAGATGCGACCAGGCGCGCTCATGCCGCGTATTGTCTCGTGCTTGCGGAGGAGTCCGCATCCCGGGCCGCCGATTCCGCACGGACGGAATGGGTGAGCTTGTTCGATGTGGAACATGATAATTTTCGCGCCGCGCTGGAGTGGCTCACGCGTACCGGAAACGCCGATTGGGGATTGCGCCTCGGCGCCGCCCTCTTTCAATTCTGGGAAACGCGTGAGCACCTGACCGAAGGCCGCGACCGGCTGGCGAAACTTCTTAAACTTGATGGTTCCAAGTCTCGTAGCAATACGCGAGCACGCGTGTTGTTTGCCGCGGGCGTGCTGGCTATTGAACAGGGCGACTACACTGCGGCGCTTGCGCTGCTTGAGGAAAGCCGGGATATCGCTCGCGAACTGAACGACCAGCGCGGTTTCGGAATTGCGCTGAATGCCCTCGCTGCCAACGCTCGCGATCGAGGTGATCTTGGAGCCTCCCGCTCGCTGTTTGAGCAAAGTCTCGCCGTATGGAGAGATTTGGGCGACCGTGTGGTCGTGGCCCGTTCACTCAGCAATCTGGCAAATGTTGTGAAGTTGCAGGGTGACTACGCGCTGGCCCGAACTCTTTATGAAGAATGTCTTTCCATCTTCCGCGAGCTCGGCGACTGGACCGGGATGGCATGGTCGCTCGATTACGAAGGGGATGTCGCCCATGAGCAAGGCGACGATGCAGCTGCGCGCGCTCTGTATGAGGAGAGTCTGAAGGTATTCAGGCAACTTGAAGATAAATGGGGTATAGCTGGATGCATGGCGGACCTGGGGAACCTTGCGCGCGATCACGGCGATTACGCGACTTCACGAGAACACTATGCTGAGAGCATGAAACTTTTTCAGGAACTGGGCCAGAAACGCGGCGTCGCCCGTCTGTTGGATTGTCTGGCATGTTCCGCGTCCCTCCGATCTCAGCCGGAGCGCGCTCTTCGCCTGGCAGGCGCGGCGGCGGCAATCCGCCGGGTTCTGGGTGCGCCCCTACCACTGGCGGAGCAGGCAAAGCTGGAAAAAACTCTCGAGTTGGCGCGCAAGTCTGTGCCGCCTGCCGCCGCCGCAGCGGCATGGATGGACGGTTGGACTACAACGGCTCATAAAGCCATTCAGGACGCATTAACCTGTGAATGAAGAAGATTTGATCATCATTCTGCCGTGGTGGGGTCAATCAGACGGCGAACAGCGGAAATGCGATTGGCGGGAAAGCCTCCTCTGGTTGCGTGTTCGCGGACAGTGGCTTCGTCGGGAGCAAGGTACACGCAGTAAATCTTATTACCCGTCACGTAGCTGTGCAGCCATTGAATCTCCGGCCCCATCCCCTTAAGCACTCCGACCGACTTCTGCGAAAGTGCGCGCAGTTCGCTATCGGACAGGTTGCCTGCATCCGGTATTTCGCGTTCAATGACAAACTTCGGCATATTCCACCTGCTCAAGAGAGTCGGTTTCTATCTTCTCACCGGCAAAAACCAGGGCGGGATTTATTCTAGAACAATGTCGACAAACGCTCCAAAAACATTGCGAACCTGTCGATCTGAGGCCTTGCCGTTCGACCTAAGGTAGAAGTCAAATATATACATTCGAGGAGATGACACAATGAGGGTCATGGTAATGGTCAAAGCTAATAAAGATTCCGAGGCCGGCATGATGCCGAAGCAAGAGCTGCTGGCAGAAATGACAAGATTCAACGAAGAACTGGTGAAAGCTGGTGTGCTGCTTGCGGCCGATGGGCTCCATCCCAGCATGAGAGGCAAGCGGGTGCGGTTCTCTGGAGATAAGCGCACTCTGATTGACGGACCTTTCGCCGAAACCAAGGAGCTGATCGCCGGTTACTGGGTGTGGCAGGTGAAGTCGATGGAAGAGGCTGTCGAGTGGGTGAAGCGCTGCCCCAATCCGCAGGAAGGCGAATCCGAGATCGAGATTCGACAGGTGTTCGAAGCGGAAGATTTTGGTCCGGAGTTCACGCCTGAGCTGCGGAAAAGAGAGGAACGCATGCGCGCCGAGACAGCCGCAAGAAAACCGTAATAAGGATCAGTCTTGCGCAGGGACGCGTCCAGTCATTCCGTTATGAAAACAGCCGCGTTTTCTTCAGGAGACAGCGTTCGCTTCCTGACAAACCTGGGTTCTAATCTGCTTGAGTAGGCCGGGGGGAGATCTGCGGTACAGGGCTTGTTTTCGACGCGCCCGAACCACGGCTGGCCCAGAGCCGCAATCGATCCAGATACAAATAGACGACCGGCGTGGTGAAAAGAGTAAGCGCCTGGCTCACAATCAATCCGCCGACGATGGTTATGCCCAGCGGCCGTCTCAGCTCCGATCCGGTTCCCGCGCCCAGCGCCAGCGGCAGCCCGCCCAATAATGCCGCCATCGTAGTCATCATGATGGGGCGAAAGCGCAGGATGCAGGCTTCGTGAATCGAGTCCGCCGAGTTCTTGCCTTCATGGCGCTCCGCCTCCAGGGCAAAATCGATCATCATGATGGCGTTCTTCTTCACGATTCCAATCAGCAGAATGATGCCGATGAGTCCAATGACATCCAGTTCGTGTTTCGTGATCAGCAAGGCCAGGATCGCGCCCACTCCAGCCGAAGGCAAGGTGGAAAGAATTGTAATGGGATGGATGTAACTCTCGTAAAGTACTCCCAGGACGATATACACCGTCACCAGCGCTGCCAGGATCAGCAGAGGTTCACTGGATAAGGATTGCTGGAAGGCGGCAGCCGCTCCCTGGAAACTGGCGTTAATGGACGTTGGAAACCCAATTGAACGTTCCGCGTTGTCGATGGCCAACGTCGCTTGCCCTAGAGAAACTCCGGGAGCTAGGTTGAAGGACAAAGTGACGGATGGATATTGGCTCTGATGGTTGACCGCGAGCGGCGTGTTTGAAGGTCCGAAATGAGTAAATGACGCCAGCGGCACCGGTGTTCCGTTCGCGGAGCGCACATAAATGTTCTGCAGCGCATCCGGACTTCGAGAGAATTGCGGGGCCACTTCCATCACTACGTGGTACTGGTTCAGCTGTTTGTACATAACGGAGACCTGCCGCTGGCCAAATGCGTCATAAAGCGCATTATCGATGTCGGCGATCCCGACTCCCAGCCGGGAAGCGGTGTCCCGATCGATGATCACATCCGCCTCCAGCCCTTTATCCTGCTGATCGGTGTTGACGTCGCGGAGTTGGGGCAGGGTACGAAGTTTTTGCAACAGGCGCGGTGACCAGTTGTTCAGATCTTCGAGCTTCTCTCCCTGGAGCGTGTACTGATATTGCGCCTGGCTCTGGCGTCCACCGACGGTCAAGTCCTGGGCCGACTGCATGAAGAGTGTCGCCCCCGGGACCACCGCCAGTTTCCGCCGCAGGCGGGCGATGATCTGGTCGGCCGTGACTTTACGCTCTGCCAGTGGTTTCAGCGTTATGAACATGCGGCCCGTGTTGTAGGTGGTATTACCGCCGGCGAAGCCTACAACCGTTTGCACTGCGGGATCCTGCATGATGACATTTACGAATTGCGTCATCTTGCCCTTCATCGACTCAAACGAAATGTCCTGCGCTCCCTGAACCGAGCCCATGATTCGCCCGGTGTCCTGCTGGGGGAAAAAACCCTTGGGAACGATTACATAGAGATAGATGCTGAGGGCAGCGGTAGCAATCGTCACCAGCAGGGTGGCCGGCTGATGGCGCAGAACCCACTCCAGGGCGCGGGTGTAAACAGCCAACGTCTTGTCGAAGACCCATTCGCTGAAGCGGTAAATGCGGTTATGCTTTTGCTTGCCCGCGGGCCGTAGAAACTTGGCGCACATGGTTGGCGTAACCGTGAGCGAGACCACCAGAGAAACCGCAATAGCTGCGCTCAGGGTGACGGCAAATTCGCGGAACAGCCGGCCGACAATCCCGCCCATGAGCAGAATCGGGATGAAAACGGCAACCAGCGAAGTGCTCATGGAGAGCACGGTGAATCCAATTTCCCGAGCCCCGCGAAAGGCGGCCTCCATGGGCCGCGTCCCCTGCTCGAGATAACGCGTGATGTTTTCCAGCACCACAATGGCGTCGTCAACCACGAATCCGGTGGAGATGGCGAGCGCCATCAGCGACAAGTTGTCCAGACTGTAGCCCAGCAGGTACATGACGCCAAAAGTACCGATCAGGGAAAGCGGAACGGCCACGCTGGGAATCATGGTGGCGCGAACTGTGCGCAGAAATGCGAAAACGACAAGGATGACAAGGATCACCGAGATAATCAGCGTGAACTCGATGTCGGCAACAGAAGCCCGTACTGTGGTGGTGCGGTCGAGGACAATGTCCAGGCCGATGCGTGGCGAAATCGAAGATCTGAGATACGGTAAAGTGGCGCGCACACGGTCCACCGTAGCGATAATGTTCGCGCCCGGTTGCCGATTCACGATGATCAAAACTGCCGGCTTACCATTCGCCAGCCCGACCACATGAGCGTCTTCTACTGAGTCCCGTACATCCGCGACATCGGCCAGGCGCACGGGAGACCCGTTGTTATAGGAGACGATGAGGTTCCGGTAGTCTTGCGCGTGGAAGATCTGATCGTTGTCGTCAATGGTCCATGAGTTGATGGCGTCCGCGACATTGCCTTTGGGGCGGTTGGCGTTGGCCGAACCCAGGGAAGCGCGCACCGTATCCAGTCCTACCCCGAGCTTGTTGAGGAAAGTGGGATTGACTTCGGCGCGGATCGCGGGCTTCGCGCCACCGCCAACAAACACCTGGCCGACGCCATTAACCTGCGCCAGTTTCTGCGCCAGGATGGAATCGGCGGCGTCATACATTTCGGGCAGGGTGATGGTGTCAGAAGTCAGGGCGAGGATCAGAATCGGGGCATCTGCAGGATTTACCTTCCGATAAGTAGGATTGCCTGGCAGGTTTGCAGGAAGCTGGCTGCGGGCTGCGTTAATCGCAGCCTGAACGTCACGCCCGGCAGCGTCGATGTTACGGTTGAGATCGAACTGCAGAACAATGCTGGTCGAACCCAGCTGACTGGTCGATGTCATCTGGTTGACGCCGGCAATCCGTCCGAACTGGCGTTCCAGCGGAGTCGCCACGGCCGAAGCCATGGTCTCGGGACTCGCGCCAGGCAGGCCCGCCCCAACCTGGATAACCGGGAATTCAACCTGGGGCAAGGGCGCCACGGGCAATTTGGTGAACGCCAGGATTCCCGCCAGAAGCAGTGCCAGAGCAAGCAACGACGTGCCAATAGGCCTTCTGATAAATGGCGCGGAAATATTCATCGCCTAGTCGCCCGTAGCCAGTTCCTCAATAGGATTGCCGATCTGGAAACGCTCGAAACGGTGCGCCAGCCGGTCAAACCATAGATACACAACTGGCGTGGTATAGAGCGTTAAGAGTTGGCTCAGCAGCAAGCCGCCGACGATCGTGATTCCCAAAGGATGACGCAGTTCCGACCCCGTCCCTCGGCCCAGGGCTAACGGCAGGCCTCCGAGCAGCGCTGCCATTGTGGTCATCATGATTGGACGGAAGCGCAGCAGGCAGGCCTGAAAGATGGCTTCTTCGGGAGGTTTGTGCTCGACGCGTTCCGCCTCGAGTGCAAAGTCGATCATCATGATAGCGTTCTTTTTTACGATTCCGATCAGGAGAATGATTCCTATCAGGCCTACCACTCCTAAATCGTTTCCGGTCAGGAGCAGAGCAAGAATGGCGCCCACGCCCGCCGAGGGCAGGGTGGAGAGAATAGTAATAGGATGAATGTAGCTTTCGTAGAGAACGCCCAGCACGATGTAAACGGTGACGATGGCAGCAAAGAACATCAAGGTTTACGAAGAAACCTAAAATAAAAAAGCCGCGGCCGTCCCCTGGAAGCTGGAATGGATGCTGGTCGGCAGTCCAATGTCGGTTTCTGCCTGGTTGATAGCCTTCGTGGCGTCGCCCAGCGAGGATCCGGGCGCCAGGTTGAATGACAATGTCACCACCGGAAACTGGCCCTGGTGGTTGATGGCTAAAGCGGTGTTCCTGGTTTCAAAGTGGCTGAAGGCCGAGAGCGGCACCTGCGCGCCGCCAGGCGCCTGGGGCGTCGATGCCTGGCTCGCGGATGTGGGGTTGCCGCTGCTCGATGCTTGCGATGCAGTACCCGTAGGCTGAACCGCGGTGCTCGACTTGACGTAGATATTTTTCAGCGCGTCCGGGTTCTGGCGGAAGCCTGGGTCAACTTCCAGCACCACGTGATATTGATTGAGTTGCGTGAACATGGTCGAAACCTGGCGTTGTCCGAAGGCATCGTAAAGCGTGCTGTCGATCGCCGCCGGAAGAATTCCCAGGCGGGAGGCCGTGTCCCGATCGATGACGAGGTCGGCTTTCAATCCATCGTTTTGCTGATCACTGGCCACGTCGCGCAATTGCGGCAGTGACTGCAGTTTGGTGACCAGCTTTGGAGCCCACACCGCCAGTTCCTGTGCGTCGGCGTCTTCAATCGAATATTGATATTGGGTGCGGCTCACGCGATCTTCCACCGTCAAATCCTGAACCGGCTGCATGTAAAGAGTGATTCCCTCCACCTTGGCTATTTCCGGCTGCAGGTCACGAATTATCTGAGACGCAGTTTCCTTGCGCTGGTCGCGTGACTTTAAATTGATCTGAATGCGCCCGCTGTTAATCGTGGTATTGGTGCCGTCGATCCCGATGAACGAAGACAGACTTTCGACATTTGGATTTCGCAGGATGACCCCGGCCAGCTGCTGCTGGTGCTGCGCCATCGCGTCAAACGAGATGTTCTGGGGCGCTTCCGAAATACCCATGATTACGCCTGTATCCTGTACCGGGAAAAACCCCTTGGGCACATACACGTACAGAAGTAAGGTGAGAACAAGGGTGGCCACAGTGACCAGCAGAGTAGTTTTCTGATATTGCAAAACAAACTTCAGGGTGTGGCCGTAAAGTGCGATCACGCGATTGTAGAAATCTTCTGAAACCTGATAAAAACGGCTGCGCGTCGAAGCATCACGTTTCTTGAGCAGCTTGGCGCACATCATTGGCGTCAATGTCAGAGAAACCACGGCCGAAACCAGAATGGTCACAGCCAGGGTCACGGCGAATTCGCGGAACAACCGGCCAACGATGTCGGCCATGAAAAGTAACGGGATCAGCACGGCAATGAGGGACACCGTCAGCGAAATGATGGTGAACCCGATCTGGCTTGACCCTTTCAGTGCTGCTTCCAGCGGAGTGTCGCCTTCCTCAAGGAAACGGTCGATGTTTTCGATCATCACGATGGCGTCGTCGACCACAAATCCGGTTGAAATAGTGAGCGCCATCAGCGTCAGGTTATTCAGGCTGTAGCCCAGCAGATACATCACGGCGAAGGTGCCCACCAGTGAGAGCGGTACGGCCACGCTGGGAATGACGGTGGCGGACAGGTTCCTCAGGAAGAGGAAGATCACCATCACCACCAGGGCCACGGTAAGCATCAGCTCGAATTGAACGTCTTTGACCGAGGCCCGGATGGTCTGGGTTCGGTCAGTCAAAATTTGGACTTTGATTGCTGACGGCAGCGATGACTGGAGTTGCGGTAAAAGCAGTTTAATGCGATCGGCGACGCTGATGATATTCGCGCCCGGCTGGCGCTGAATATTCACGATAACCGCCGGAGTGGTATTCATCCACGCGGCTTGCTTCAGATTCTCAGCGCTGTCCACGGCGTTGGCCACGTCGGAAAGCCGCACCGGCGCGCCATTCCGGTAAGCCACTACGATCCGGCTGTATTGGGCGCTGGAGAGTAATTGGTCGTTAGCTCCAATAGTGAACGACTGCCGCGGACCATCGAGTACGCCCTTGGCCTGGTCCACATTCGCCGCGGCAAGGGCTGTGCGGATATCTTCGAGACCCAACCCATAGGATGCCAGCGCGGTGGGATTGGCCTGAATGCGAACCGCCGGCTTCTGCCCGCCGCTGATGGAGACCAGTCCGACTCCCGGGAGCTGGGAAATTTTTTGCGCGAGCGCGGTATCGGCAAGATCTTCCACCTTGGAAAGGGGCAAAGTATCGGAACTCAGCGCCAGGGTGAGAATCGGCGCGTCTGCCGGATTAACTTTGCTATAGATCGGTGGATTCGGGAGGTCGGGAGGCAAATAGGTAGAACCTGCGTTGATCGCGGCTTGTACCTGCTGTTCCTCCACGTCGATGTTCTGATCGAGGCTGAACTGCAAGGTAATGATTGAACTTCCAAGCGAGCTGGTGGAAGTCATCTGGCTCAGGCCGGGCACCTGGCCAAACTGGCGTTCCAGAGGTGAAGTCACCGACGATGCCATTACGTCGGGATCGGCCCCTGGATAGAAGGTCACGACCTGAATGGTTGGATAATCGACCTCGGGCAGAGCTGAGACGGGCAACTGGCGATAGGCCACGATCCCCACCAGCAGCAGACCGGCCATGAGCAGGGTGGTTGCGACCGGCCGAAGAATAAATAGCCGCGACGGGCTCATGGCGTTCCTGTAGCAGAGGACTGCGCGGCTTTATTTCCTCCCGGACTCCCTGCCCGCGGCTCTACCTTGCTGCCGGCCTGAAGCTTGTCCTGCCCATCGATGACCACTACATCGCCAGGCGCAATTCCGTTGCCGATAACCGCAGCGTTGTTCTGCGTGAGCGAGACTGAAACCGGCCGGACCTCGACCGTCTTGTCGGGCTTCACCGCGAACACGTACGTGCCCTGCGGTCCGCGCAGAACGGCAGCCGAAGGAATTACGATGCTGTTCGCTCGCGTCTCCAGCAGCAGCCTGATATTTACAAATTGATTCGGCCACAGGGCATTGTCCTTGTTATCGAATACTGCTTTGAGTTTCCCGGTTCCGGTCGACGCGTCTATCTCATTATCGATGGTGAGCAGCGTACCTGTGGACAGTTTGGTCAGATCGTCCCGGCTGTAAGCTTCGACCGGAAGTGTGCCGTGTTGCATGTGTCGAGAAACCGTCGGAAGGCTGTCCTCAGGCAACGTGAAAAGCACTGCAATGGGCTGGAGTTGCGTGATCACAACCATGGGATTAGCGTCCGCGGAATGGACGATGTTTCCTATGTCCGCCAGCCGCAGGCCAATCCGCCCGCTGATGGGGGACGTAATATGCGTGTAATTGAGGTTGAGCTTGGCATTGTCGACTTGTGCTTGGTCGTTGCGGACCGTCCCTTCGAGTTGGTCGACCGTCGCCTGCTGAGTGTCAACCTGCTGCTGGGACATGGCTCCTGAATTCTGCAGCAGTCCTTTATAGCGCTCGTAGTTGAGCTTGGCATCGCGCAGCCCTGCCTGATCCTTGAATAGTTGCGCTTGCGCTTCGCTGAGAGCCACTTGATAGGGACGAGGATCAATAACGATCAGCAACTCGCCCTGGTTTACGTGCTGCCCTTCCTTGAAATTGATTTGAACGATCTGGCCGTCAACCCGGCTTTTCACGCTGACCGTGTTGTAAGCCGTCACCGAACCGAGGCCAGTCAGGTAAACCGGCATGTCGCGTTGCGTGGCGGTAGCGACGCCAACCGGGACAGTTTGCATCCCGGTTGCGGCTTTGGCTGTGGTCGGCTTGGGATCCGAACTGGTGCACCCGATCCAGAGGACACAGCAGAGAATGGAAAAAAAGAAAGCAACAGCGCAGAGGCGTTGCCGTGGGGTGGCTAAACGCGATCCCGATGAGCTGCCTCTAGAGTTGGGGAACACTCGCTCCTCATCCTTCGCACTATCACGCATTCTACCGCTAGGACATCGTGTTCTCCGTCCGATCATTGCCACCGCCGGCACCTATTGGACGTGGGTCGCCCGGTGCCGGTTGCGAGATATCTTCATGCTTTACAATACTTTACAAAGACGGACCCCGATCCCCTGCACACCCCCCACCGGCAATATAGGGACAGCCGCGCTCGGCCGTCCGGTCAAGCGAAGCTCGATGTCTGGCGCAAAAACCCCCGGCTCTTCGGCACGGTGGACAGCCGAGGGCGGTTGTCCCCGCGTAATTTCAGTGGGCGAAAGAAAAATTCAAACCTGTGGTCAGGATAATATCGTTTTGCTTTTTCCCCGCCGGCGGATTAGTGACGTAAATGTCTCCGAAGGCATTCTGCCATCCGAACCATTTGCTGATCTTGGTCACGGTGCCGAAATTAAAGACACCACGATACTCGCCGGTCTGGCTGAGGTCAGGATAGAAGTACAACTTCTGTGTTACCAGAGTGGACGCACCCAACTTTCGTGTGAACTCCTCCCCGATTGTCGCAGCGGCAAAATTACGGTTGAACGTGGTGTAATTTTCCCGGGTGTAGTTCGCCCCGCCAAGCAGATCCAGCGTAGTCCGGGATTCCTTAATGACGTGAAGCCCAAGACCACCACCCAACACCGAACGCAGATTCAAATCCTGCAAAGCGTCGGTCTGAAAGTCAGCGCCGACGAACGCAAACAGGCGAGCCGCAAGATTGTGATCATAGCGAATGCCGCTCTGGATGGAATTTGCGGTAGTGGCTGGAATGGCGCCGGGGGCGTCATTGGTGGCATACACCGAACTAAGATAGAGGCCAAGATGATCGCTCTGGGTCTTGCGGTCGGCAGTGAAGGCGAGCGCAAGGTTCTTGGTCTGGCTGTTGCCGCGGGTGAGGGCAAAGCCCACATTCGCTCCCCCGGCCCAGCCCTGCATCAGTCTGGGGTGCAGCGATTTCTGATAGGTAGCCTCTTCAGCGTCACTTCGCATCGCCACCACTGCGGTCTTGGGAGCGGTCACGGTTCCATTAGCCGGGGTGCTCACGGCAAAATTGCCGTCACTGGTAGTAACCTGGCCGACTACCGTCTGACCGTTATTGAGGTCGATGTGCAGTGGCTGGGTAGAATGGATTTCCTGAATCGCGGGCCATTGCACGGTAATGTCGTCGGTAAATTCTGTCTTGATAAGCAGGGTCTTGCCGTCAGATTTCACGATCGCTCCGGTCAGGCGATCTCCATTTTTCAAGACCACCTGATCAGCCAGCAGAACGCGAGAGAACATCAATATAAACAGGACAGCTAACAGCCGCAGAGTGCGCACAAAATTCCTCCTTAATTACTGGATCGTCTCTCAGGAAAATATGTCTGAAACTGGGACCGGAATTGTCAGCGCTCTGGTCACAGACTCGCGCCAATCCAATGCACAAATAGCCCCGCACAGCACTGCGCGATAGCTTCGGGAAACAGACCTGGGATGCAATGAATAAAACGGCAGTTGCTAGGAGAACGATGAGAAACGGGAGCGAAAGACGCCAGGATAATGGTCTAACTTTTAATATCCGGGCCGGGATTTTTGGCTGCATCCGACTGCGAATCTTTCATTCCCTCTTTCAGGGCGCGGATGCCTTCGCCGATCCCCTTGCCGAGTTCCGGTAGTTTCTTGGGGCCGAACACCAGCAGGGCGATGAAAAAAATCACCAACAGATGCATCGGCTGAAAAAGGCCTTCAAACATAACCGCCCTCCAAATGTCTGAGCACAGGGTGCACTCCAACCTTACTGAACCAGCGGACGGGAGTCAACCGCCGGCGCTGAATCGCCGGGCCAAACCGCCTGTGCTCTCAATTTAATAACACAGAATCCGCCATAAGGTGTGGCAACTGAAAGGACAACATACTTCAGTAACCTACCTCGGCTCGGCTAGCCGTTCTATGTTGCAGATAGTAAGCGGGCGGGAAGAA
>CATPBY010000055.1 GCA_955652845.1 uncultured Terriglobales bacterium
CAGCCGTGGAACGGCACGCGAGGAAATCGAGAACGGGAAATCGTGTACTTGTACTGGCGCTCCCCTGCCTTCTGGTGCTGGTGGCTGATCAGCTTTTCCGGGTCGCAGCCTTAGCTCTCGCCGAGTCGCCGCCTGCGGCTCGAGAGGAATGCTCGAACGAGGGGCCGCGGAGAATATTAATTCTGCAGCTTCACCGAACCGATTGTCGTGCGCGAAGACGGAATGCTGAACCGCCTCGTGAGCAGTGCCCAGAAGCTGGGTCAAGAGCCAATCCTTAAGCTGCGGGCGGGAGCGCTGTGGAATCGAAAGAAACTCAACTCCGGCTTGACCCATGGCGTCAGCCCAGGCGACGCGCCCTGCCGCTTCCATTCGAATGCGGGGGTTGAGCAATTCAAATCGCAGAAAAATCTGCTGGTTTGGCCGTAAAGGGGCGACTGCTTGAAGAGCTATTCCGCCCTCACTGAGGTCGCGAATGATACCGCCATTGGCCTGGTCCAGGTTCACGTACGCCAGGCTTTGGATCTTCTGCCGGATGTGGCGGCGCTTCCGATGAGTAGCGGCCGCCGTCTCCGCCGCCCCGAAGGCTTCCAGTTCTGACCCATAGGTCATGGACAAATCTTAGCCGCGAAGGCCGAGCGGTCTCAGTAACCTGGCTGGTTCGTGGGTGACTTCAGGAGGCCGGCCGGTGCTCCGATGGATAGACAGATGGCTCGGCTTTTTCGCGCTGCGCCTGGGCCCAGGCAATCAGGCGATTAAGATCATAGCGGTAGGGCCCGTAGGCCTGGAAGGCTTTCTCGTCAAACAGGCGTTTGATGCCGCATCCCATGCATACCTGGTAGGAGTAGCCCTGGGCGCGAATGGGCCAGCTCATTTTGCCGTGCCAGCAACCGCGAAACATGACTACGGCGGCCCCGGCCAATCCCGTCGCAGTCAGGCCTAAAGGCCATCCCCAGCGCGACTTCTTCTTGTTTTCACTCACCGTACCACAACCTGTAAGCGCTTCTAAAACCTAAGGATATGCCAAAAACAACCGGGAGCGCAACGGGGAAGAGGTACTCCATTGCAGTTCCCCCCGATCCCGACTTACTAAAGACCGACCGTGGGACTCACCCTTGGGTCGCTAAGGAAATATTGCGATTCGGAGAAAACACCTGTAACTTACACATACCGGCATCCCCCGGTCCCGGTAGGGCTACCTTTGCTGCCAGGTGCGCAAGTCGGGAATTGACAGGCTTCCTTCCCGTGGCACACTGGGATTAGCGCAAATAGTCACAGGATTTGCACCGTTTCATGATCGCGAGTCCGCACAACGCGAACCGGGGATTAGTAAGCGACACGCCCGAACTGGCCGCAGGCGCTACGACGCGGGCTGCGGTTACCGCGCCTGCCCCGAGTCACGAAGCTCTGCAGGCACTCCTGGCTTTCTCCTCCCTGCATGAACAGATACGACAGCGGCGCTTGCGCGAGGCCAACAGTGGAGTCTCGTCGGATCCAAGCAATGTCTGGGAACTCGAACAATTTGTTTTAGATGAAGTTCTGCAGCTTGTTGCCGAACGGGCCCTGGCAATCACCGGCGCCGACGGCATAGCTATCGCTTTGGCAGAGACTGACGCGATCGTCTGCCGGGCGTCAGCCGGAACGATTGCGCCTGATACCGGCGTCCGCCTCGATCCAAACTCAGGATTCTCCGGCGCCTGCCTGCGCAGTGGTCGAATTATCCGCTGCGATGATGTGGAGAACGACCCGCGAGTGAATGTGCAGGCCTGCCGCAGGTTGGGCACGCGTTCCATGGTGGCGGTGCCGCTGTCTGGACAACGCCGCGTGATCGGACTCCTGGAAGCATTTTCAGGGGCAGCGTACAGCTTCAACGACAGTGATGTTCGCAGTCTGAGCCTGCTTGCCGAATTGATCCTCGCAGCCATGAAGCCGGAAGAAGAAGACCGGCTGGCACAGATTTCGGAGCGAGTGGTTTTTGCCGATAAAGTAGAGCGTAAACCATCCTTTGAAACTTCCGCGCTTAACAAACTTCGGAATACGCGGGCGATTCCACCTTGCACAGAAATGGCTGAATCGACGCAGCCGGACGCGGACCTTCTCCGACCGGAAAACAATCCAGCATTGTTTTCTGCCCTGGGCTCGACCCAAAAATCCAGACCTGGTCTGACGGTTGTTCTCCTGGTGCTGCTGGCTGCGATCCTTCTGGCGGCTGGATTATGGTGGAGAATTCAGCATCGGACGAAAGCCCCTGCCGCCTCAGGGGAGGCCACATCGCGAGCCTCGTCGCCAGAAATCAAGCCGGGAGAATCCGAAACCGAGGAGCCTACGGCCACCCCGGCTGATCCCTCTTCCGCTGACGCTGAAAAATCGGGGAGAGTTCCCCAGGTCACCGGCATCAGGCAAAGCTCTTCTGCAGGTTCGAGTACAGTGATCGTTGATCTGCAGGAGCAGGTTCAGTACGAGGCTCATCGACTTACTCAACCCGACAGAATTTATGTTGACCTGCGCGACACAGGATTGGCTTCCGGTCTTTTCGGCAAAACGATCGATGTGGAGGATTCGTTGCTGACGCGTGTACGCATCGCGCAGCCGGTGCGCGGCGTGACTCGAGTGGTTCTTGAGACTAAAGGCCCATCTGAATTTTCGATCCGATTGGAGTCAAGCCCGCACCGGCTGGTTATTGACGTTCGCGCAGCGGGAACGAATGCGCCGGCCAAGCCGCTGAGCACCGGCGAGGCCAGGACGAAGATGGAGATGCTCAGCCCGGTGACCGCTCCTCAATTGGCCCCGCTGTCCTCTCCTGTCCAATCTTCTTCTCCGCCTGAACATCGGATTCAGGCGCCGCTATCGAAATTCCGCATCGTGCTGGACGCCGGCCACGGTGGCTGGGACCTGGGCACGGTGGGCCGCAAAGGCTTGCTGGAAAAAGATCTGGTTCTGGACATTGTGCAACGTCTGGGAGACCTGGTTCAGGGCCGACTGGGCGCTGAAGTTATCTTCACGCGTGAGGGTGATAACTACGTCGCGCTGGAAAAACGCGCCGAAATCGCCAACCTGGCCCAAGCCAATCTTTTTGTGTCGGTGCACGCCAACTACAGCAGCGATTCTTCGGCGCGCGGCGCTGAGACTTATTACTCCAATACATACTCATCGGTGCGGGCGAGACCCCGCGAAATCGACCCGGACGACAAGGCGCTGCGCAATGTGGACTGGACGAATGTGGACATTCGGGAAAAGGCGCAGGAATCGCGGCAGGTCGCAGCCAGCGTGCAGCATTCGCTGTACGCCATGATGTCGTCAAAAATTCCCGGTATCCGCAACCGCGGGGTCAAAAAAGCTGCCTATGTGGTGTTAACCGGAACCTCGATGCCCGCAATCCTCGCTGAAGTTTCCTTCGTCAGCAGTCCCGATGACGAGAGCAAATTGAAGAGCGCGGACTACCGCCAGCAGATCGCGGAGGCCCTTTACAAAGGCATTGCGCACTATGCCGCCACTCCTCAGCGGATGGATATCGCCAGCGCCACCCGGAAACCAGCGGGAGAATAAAAATCTGCGCTGCGCGAGTGCTTCAATGCACCTGGTCGATCGCTTCCACTTCATCTTTCATGCCCAGAAATTCCCATCGTTGCAGGACGATGGGGACGTTTCCATTCTGCCAGACGAAGTCATGAAACGCCCGCAGGTTGAAGGCGTCTTTCTTCTGCCGCTGAGTGTCTGCCAAAAATCGATACAGCTGGAGCTTGCCAATCTCGTAGGAAATCGCCTGGCCAGGACCTGAGGCGAAAGATGAGGCTTCGGCATGAGCGGTCTGCGAGTCCATTGGGACAGTGTTTTTCAGGTACTCCGCTGCCTGCTCCAGAGTAAATTGCCCCAATGCGAGTTTGACGTCAACTTCCACCCGCAATGCCCGCAGCCGCATGAAGTTCCAGATCACCTCGCGGCTACGCGGGCTATCATCGAACAACCCAGCCTGCAGCATCATCTCTTCCGCGTAAAATCCAATACCCTCGTTGGCGCCGGAATCATAATAATGGCGGCGGATGATGTCGGGATGCCCCCAGGAGAGTACCAGCTGGAAGTAGTGGCCGGGCACTCCTTCATGAACGATGATGGCGCGGGGATCTTTCGCCATGCTCAGCGAGAAGTAGCCCAAATCAGCAGAAGGAGGGCTTATGTAGCGCGTTCCACCGTCCGTCAAACGGCCGGGCCCGGTGAAGTCATCGGCTTCACCAAAGTCGGTGAGCGGAGCGATATAGCCCGGCATAGGCGCAAAACGATAGTGCGGGGCATCCGCGGGGACAGTCAGAATATTCTTCGCTTCCAGGTAACTTCGCACCGCCAGCTCATCTTGGGCTTCATGGGTAATCTGGTCTTTCTGATCTTTGAAGATCGCCAGTTGCGGGACTCCAGAATTCCGGTGTTCTTCATAACTCTGCGATGCCACTGATCGCGCCCATTCCTGGCGCCCCATGGCCAGTAATTGTTCAGGAGTGAACGGGAGCAGGGCAACGTTTTTGAGGAAGAACAAATACG
>CATPBY010000056.1 GCA_955652845.1 uncultured Terriglobales bacterium
CGGATATCCCCACGCGCCTGATCGTCACCGGCGTCCCTCCGTACCCGAACGCGAAGGTTTTCAGTCTGGATCGAATGCTGGCCGCGGCGGCGAATGACTTGATTGTGATGAGCGACAGCGACACCCGGGTTACTCCGAAACTGCTGCGCACAGTGGCTTCGGAGTTTCAGAATCCTCGCCTGGGAGTCGCCACCTGCCCTTACCGCGCTGTACCCGGCCCGAGCATCTGGTCACAACTCGAAACTACGGGCATGAATACGGACTTCATTGCCGGCATTCTGGTGGCAAGGATGCTCGAAGGAATGCAGTTTGCCGTGGGCCCGACCATCGTAGCCCGGCGTCCGGCGCTCGAATCGATCGGGGGCTTCAATCGATTAAAGGATTATCTCGCGGAAGATTTTGTGATGGGGAAATTCGTCGCGGAAGCCGGCTACGACGTAATGCTCTCTTCATACGTCATTGAACACCACATTGGCGCCAGCAGTCTGAATCAGAATCTCGCTCATCGGCTGCGCTGGGCGCGCAGCACCCGGCGTTCCCGTCCAGCGGGATACCTCGGCCAGCTCTTCACTATGCCATTGCCACTTGCGCTGCTGGTCTGCGCCTGGAATCCCCCCTGGTGGCCGGTGCTAGTTGCGGCGTTACTAATCCGCGTTCTGGCCGCTTATGTTGTCTCAATGAAAGTCCTGAATGCAAGAATCAACTGGTTTCTGCTCCCGATTGAAGACGTAACCGCATTCTGTTTATGGATTGCCGGTTTTTTTGGTAATACGATTGCCTGGCGCGGACGACGTTACCGCCTGCACTCCGACGGCCGCTTCGAACTGCTGGCGAATTCTCCAAGTCGATAGCTGGTCGAGGGCTGGATTCTCTTCCAGAGTTTGGTCCACACCGGAGACTCTTCTCAAATCACCTGCTGGATCGTATAACATCGCCAGCGGAGAGCCGGCGAGCCGCATGGATGTGCACTTGATCGACGGGACATACGAATTGTTCCGGTACTTCTACGCCGTGCCGGCTGCGGCAGACGCGAGCGGCCAGGAAGTTGGCGCGGTGCGTGGTGTCCTGGGCTCTGTCTTATCCATGATCGAGCGCGGTGCAACCCACATCGGGGTTGCAACCGATCACGTTGTGGAGTCGTTCCGAAATGATCTGTTTCCTGGATATAAAACCAGCGAAGGTGTGCCCCCGGAACTGCTCTCACAGTTTCCCATTCTTGAGGAAGCGCTGGAAGCAATGGGGGTGGTGGTGTGGCCAATGGTCTACTATGAGGCCGATGATGCGCTCGCTTCCGCCGCCGGCAAAGCGGCACAGGATGGCCGTGTGAGGCAGGTGCTCATTTGTACGCCGGATAAAGATCTCAGCCAGTGTGTTGTGGGCAGGCGAGTCGTTCAGCTGGATCGCAGGCGCGACATCTTGCGCGATGAAGCTGGCGTCGTGGTCAAATTCGGCGTCAAACCACATTCGATTCCTGACTACCTCGCTGTGGTCGGCGACAGTGCGGATGGCTTTCCAGGAGTGGCTGGATGGGGAGCTAAGGCGGCGGCTCTTACTTTGTCACAATACCCTCACCTTGAAGACATTCCGAAAGACTGGCGAGAGTGGCATCCTTCAATCCGCAAAGCGCGGCCGCTTTCCGAAGCTTTGTTCAACGTATGGCACGATGCCCTGTTGTTTCGCACGCTGGCGACCCTTCGACAGGATGTCCCGGTCTTTGATTCCGTCGACGATCTCCGTTGGCAAGGCCCGCGTGCGACCTTCGAGAAATACTGCGGTCGACTGAAGTCCCCCGAGTTGCTTGACCGGGCCTCGGCGGCGGGTCGAAAACAATAGAGCCGCCAGCGGCCACGGATCACTTTAATCCTTCGACTAAATAAAGATCGGAGAGGGAGCGAACGTAGCTGTAGATGTAGGTTTTCGCGTCAGGCGCGATAATCAGTCCGCCAATGGTAGAGATGCCGGCCGCATCGGCGGGTTGGATTGTTTTCCAGAGCGTTCTGCGCCCGGTGATGACATCGACCTGGAAAACCTGCGCCGGTACTTCTCCTGTCCGAAAAACAAACAGCGAACGGTTGTCGGCTGACCACGCAGTAGGAGTTTCGTCAGTCTGAGCGCCCGCCACCAGGCGTGGTTCGCCACCCGCCACCGGATAAATGTAGATCTTGCGATCGCTGCTGGTGCCGGCGACGAGCTCGCCATTTCTGGAAACTACCAGTCTTGGTCCAACGCCTTCGGGGCTGATCGGCCTGGCCTTGCCGTCATCAAGAGACTCGACATAGATCCGCAATGGATGCCCAGGCTCATTTGCGCTGAAGACGATACGCTTGCCATCCGGCAGCCATGCTCCGCGGATATGGTTCAGCCCGTCATCTTTCAACGGCTTCATTTCGCCAACACGCATTGGCAGCAGCACCAAAGGTGAAGGCGTCACGTTCGGTCTGGCAAGCACCCAGTTCCCATCGGGCGAGAGGGCCATCCCAGTGCCATCGCCGAGACGCACCGCGGGCGATCCATCGGTCTTGCGACTATAGACTGCGTATTTCGGACCTCCGCCTTCGCCCGCCTCCAGAAATAGGACGACGCGCCCGTCCGGCGATAGATCGGCGGGAACCGACCAATCCAGCCACGACAAGTCGCGCTCTTTCGCCTCCCCCGGGGCGAGGCCGATCATGCCGGCACGATCGTTGCCTCGAGTCAGAAGAACGTTGCCGTCCTTGGATACATCGAGCAGTGTGAGCTCTCCGGGAACGCGCGCCAGCGTGCGGATCTTTCCGGCGGGGTCGACTGCGAACAAGCCGCGGTCCCCGCCGGTGCGGGTTGCGGTAAACCAGATCTCGTCACCGCGAGGCGACCACGCCAGGCCTTGAATGCTGTCCCAGCCGGTGCACAGAGTATTCTTTTTCCCCGAAAGGTCTACGAGCACGACTGAGCCGCCGTCGTCCCGGGGCTGCGGGTGGTCAATGAAAGCGATTACGTCGCCTTTGGGAGAAATGCGCGGATTGCCGATCCAGCCGTCCGACTGAAACAGGATCTTGTTTACCGGGAACTCCAGCCGCTTTCGCCCCTCTACTTCCCGAACAATTGCCATGCTTGAACCGTCGGGCGCCCAGTCCGCGTATTCGACATTTTCAAAAATCTCTCTCGGAGCGCCGCCCACCAGAGGCACTTCCGCGAGTGTGCCGGAGGAGAGAAAGGCGTCGCTGGTATGACTGTTCAGCGCCAGCGCCATTTCTCCTGTCGATGAAATAGCGAGCACGTCCGCGCCAGAGGGTTCCAACTGGTTTGACTGCGGACTCTCAGGCCGGGTGTTGAACAACTGCAGCGGTTTCCCCTCCCACGCCGAGCTGTAAATGACGGTTTTGCCGTCCGGCGCAAAGCGCGCCGAATGCACCGTGCCCCGTTGAAAAGTAAGAGGATGGTAGAAGGGGAACGCCGGCGGAGTTGCCCGCTTGAGCAGAAATGTGCCGATGCCCAGGCCCGCGAGAAGCGCTATCGTACCCACGCCGAGTGAAATCAGCAGGGTCCGATTTGGCGCAATCGCCGGTTGAGCTGCCGAAACTCCGGCGGCAGCCTGGGTCGACGAAGATGATTCCGCGCGCACCCGTGACGTGTCCAACGAACGCTTGATCCGTTTCAAATCCCCACGAAGCTCGGCTGCGGTTTGATAACGGAACTCGCAGTCTTTCTCCATAGCCTTGGAAATGACTTCTTCCAGCTTTGGCGGAACCGCCGGATTCAAGCTGGAGGAGGGCACCGGTGCGCGGTTGAGGATGGCTTCAAAGATCAGGCCCGTGCTGTTGCCGGAAAATGCGGTTTGTCCCGTGGCCATTTCATAGAGCACGGCACCGAACGAAAACAGGTCGGTCCGCGCGTCAAGTTCTCCGGCGCGTACCTGTTCCGGCGACATGTAAGAAACCGTGCCCATCGTCGAACCCGGGCTGGTCAGTTCCGGGGCGTGAGCGCTGGTGGCAGTCTTCTCCGTGTTTTTGAGATGCCCGGGCGTGAGCTTCGCCAGACCAAAATCGAGCAGCTTTGCCTGCCCGCGCTTGGTGACGAAAATGTTGGCCGGCTTGATGTCGCGGTGAACAATGCCGGCGGTGTGGGCAGCGTCGAGCGCGTCGGCAATCTCAATCGCCAGAGGAAGCAGTGTCTCCAGTTCGACCGGCCGATTGTTGATCAGGTGCTTGAGTGTCCGTCCATCGAGATACTCCATGACGATGAAGGCGCGGCCGTCGTGCTCTCCAAAGTCGTAAATGGTGCATATGCCAGGATGGTTGAGAGAAGAAGCGGCGCGTGCTTCCCGGCGGAAGCGTTCGAGGGCCTGGCGGTCCTGGGCCACATCGTCGGGAAGAAACTTGAGCGCTACAGAGCGCTGCAGATTGGTGTCTTCTGCTTTGTAAACCACGCCCATTCCGCCGCCGCCGAGTTTTTCCAGAATGCGGTAGTGGGAGATGGTTTCGCCAAGCATGGAGTGCTCGTTATGTTAGGCGGGATGCGAGGGACAAGTCAACGCGAACCGAGTGTGGGTGCCCAGAGCAAGTTAAACATGTCCGGTTTTTCATAGCACGTGAAATTCTCCGGTCCATAGTTCGACATTAAACAACCAGAACAGAGGTGGTCGGCTTCAGGCATAATGTGGTTTGCGTGAAATCGTCCGATGACAGTCTGATACGCCTGATTGCAGCATTCAAACTGCTCAAGGCCGGATTGCTCATCGCGCTTGGCGTCGGCGCATTCAAGCTCCTGCACAAAGATATAGCTGAGGTTGCCGAGCACTGGATTGAGGCGTTAAGGCTCGATCCGGCGAACCGTTTTATCGATGCAGCCCTGGCGAAAGCCTCCAATCTCGGTCCCGAACAAGTCAAAAAACTTGGATTTGGAAGTTTTATCTACGCGGGATTATTTCTAACCGAGGGAGTTGGCCTGTGGTTGCTGAAACGCTGGGCGGAGTGGCTTACCGTAATCATCACGATCTCGTTCGTGCCGATTGAGATTTACGAGATCCACCGTCATCCTACCTGGGTGAAGTGGGGAGTGCTCGCTCTCAACCTGGCAATTGCCTTTTATCTGATTTATCGCATTCGCACGGAACGCTCGGTCGCAAAGTGAGCCCGGCGCCTGGGTGGCGCACCTTTTCAGTCCTTGCAAAGGTTGAGGACCAAAGACAAAAGGTATCGCTAGCGTCGATCTCGCTTCTGCTGGATGAACGAAAGGATGGGCCACCCTCAGTCGGGTTTTTCAACAGCCACAGGCCTTTTACGCCAACTGAGAATTTCACTCACCCAGGCGGGCCAGTTTGCCATTTTTCAGATGAAAATGTTCGCCTCGCCAAACGACGGTGTGGCTCACAAAGCTGGCGAGCCAGACCACCGGCGCGCCCAGATCACGGACCGGCAGCAGCCAAAGCCATCGCACGGGCCGGCGTTCCCGCAGGACGCTTCTTGCCAAAACAATCGCCATCAGCAGACGAATGGCGCACGCCAGACCAAACAAGCTCCACGTCCAAGCTAAGCCGCCCGCCAAAATTATCGTCAGCAGAGCCCAGGGTAACAGGAAGGTAAAAACCAAACCCACATAGCCCCAGCGGCGTGAATCCCGGATGCTGCGCGCCCAACGCAGCTGGTGCTCGACGAACTCGCGGAAAGTGTAGGCAGGAAGGAAGGTTTCGACCACCACGTCAGACAGCTTCACTTCCAGCCCTCTCGCGGCCAGGCGTTCTCCGATCTCATAGTCATCCGCCAGATAATCCACGAGCGCTGCAAAGCCCCCAATGGCTTCCAGGTCAGAACGCCGGAACGCCAGCGTGGAGCCCAACCCAAAGCGGATAGCTCCTTCGAGCTTGCGCGCCGCCAGCACGCCAGCCGCGAAGTCCGTGCTGATTCCCAGCATCTCCAGACGCGAACCCAGAGTTGGACTGGCGACGCCGCGATAAAGGCAGGTGACCAGTCCTACGTTCGGATCCGTAAGCGGGGCCATAACTCGCCGCAAATAGTCAGGTTCAATTCGAATATCGCTGTCGTTCACCAGAAGATATTCGTAGTTTGCCTTCGTCACCATCTGAGCCAGGTTGCTGACTTTGGTGTTAGAACCCAGATTCTTTTCACAGACCACTAATCGAATCGAGCGTTGTGGAAACTCCAGTTGCAAGCGCTCGACAAATTTCCCAGCAGGGTCGTCTGGTTCGCTGACTCCGAAAATGATTTCGTATTCGTCATATTCCTGAACGCAATGGCTGCGCAGGCTTTCATACATCTCAGGGTCGGTCCCCTTGAGTGGCTTGAGAATCGAAACTGGAAGAGCGGCCGGTGGAGTGCGGAACTCGGCGGCGCGGGGCGGTGTGGCGCGAGCACTCTCGCCCGCATTCCTCTCCCGGATAAAATCCACCGCGCTCCACAGGCAGAGCATGCAGTAACCCATGCCCGCAACCGTTCCCAGGAGAGCGATAATTTCGAGGATGTGGCGAATCATTGCGGAAGGGACAGTCTACTCGTAGCGCAGGGCCTCGATGGGGTCGAGGTTGGCCGCCTTCCACGCCGGATAAATGCCGAACAGCAGACCTTCGACAGCCGCAGCCGCCAAGCCAAAGCTCGCCCAGAAAAATGACATCCGCGCCGGCAGGGTAGCCCCGATTGCCGGAATCGTGCAGGTGATGATCGCACCCAGCAGCACACCCAGAATGCCGCCCAGCGCGGTCAAGGTGATGGCTTCCAGAGTGAACTGCAGAAGAATGTCTCGCTTACGCGCCCCAATGGCTTTGCGCACGCCAATTTCTCGCGTGCGCTCGGTGACCGAGACCAGCATGATATTCATGACTCCGACGCCGCCCACAATCAGCCCTACGCTGGATACAGCGAACATGAAGACGAAGACTGCCCCGGTGATCTGGTTCCAGACGTCTGAAATCGAATCCTGGGTAAAGACGGCGAAATTATCCGGCTTGCTGACCGGCACTCGTCGGCGACGCCGCAGCAACTCCCGAATTTCATCCATGGCCTTCGGCATTTCATCGTGCGACCTCGCCTTGACGCTGATCCAGTGCTGTTTCAACTCAGGATGCAGTTTCTTGAATGTGGTGAGCGGAAAGTAAACTTTGTTGTC
>CATPBY010000057.1 GCA_955652845.1 uncultured Terriglobales bacterium
CATGCATTCCTGATGCCAAACAGAGCATGAGCATTGGGGCAAATTTAGGAACGGCCCCCTCACCTCTTAGCGTCAACGCACGCAAAGAAATGCATAGAAGGTGAGATTTTTTCAATGTCGAATGCTCTTGGCGCATTTGTCCTCGGCCACGGTTGACTATGACAATTCTTAATTGAAATCTAATGTCAATGGAGGTACAGTCGCAGCTGTCCCCGCACGCGGGCCGCTCGGAGGCCAGCGATGATTTCTGTCAAACCAGCCAATGAGAAGCAAAGACTTGAAACGCTTCGCGGCTATGAGATTCTCGATACCGAACCAGAAGCTGCTTTCGACGATCTCACCCTATTAGCCTCCTACGTTTGCCAAACGCCGGTAGCTCTGATCAGTCTCATAGACGCGGATCGGCAATGGTTCAAATCGAAAGTCGGTGTTTCCGTCACAGAAACGTCTCGTGACATAGCTTTTTGTGCATCAGCGATTCTTCAACCGGATGTTTTCATCGTAGCGGATGCCAGTCGGGACAAGAGGTTTGCGGAGAACCCTTTGGTCGTCTCTGAACCTAAGATCCGCTTCTATGCGGGTGCGACCTTGATGACAGAGGGACAGGCGCTTGGAACATTGTGCGTGGTTGATCGCGTACCTCGGGAGTTGAGCCCGGAACAGCTGGAGGCGCTTCGCGCCCTGAGCCACCAGGTCCTTGCCCAACTTGAGCTCCGGCGAAACCTCAAGCGATTGCAACAATCGCTGGCAGCTCGTGATCGAGCGGAAGCTGAAAAAGAGCGTGCCCTGCAAGAACTCAAAGCAGCCCTGGCGAACATCCGGACTTTAGAAGGGCTGCTGCCAATTTGCCTTTCTTGCAAAAAGATACAGGATCAAAAAGGCAAATGGCAGCCCTTCGAATACTACGTTAGAGCGCACTCCGAAGCGACAGTAACCCACAAGATCTGCCCTGATTGTTCAAAAGCGATCTCGGCATGAGAACGACCTGCTGCGTAGGAGCCATTATTGCGGCGCTAAGAACGAGCTTCGTGCCGGACAAACGAAAGAAGGCCGAACCCAAGGTGAGTCCGGCCTGAGAGATGCTTGTCCGAGTAGCACAGTAGTTGACTCGGCCGTGAGGGTCTGAACGTCAATGCTGCCGACACTAACCCATGACCGCGTTCGCGTTTGTACAATGAGAGACAGTACCGAATAACGATTTTACTGAATGTTCAATTCTATACACTTCACAAAATAAGCCAATTTGAAGTTGGGACTTGATTGCAGCACCGTCGGATCCTCTGATTCTGCCTGCGTAGAAGCAGAAAAAATTTGGGGCAGAAAGCAGGCTCTCGACGGGGAAACGGAAGTCAGGTGAAGGGCCAGGGAACTGACGTGGCGCCAGCCTGACACCGTTCGCCTTCGGCCGGACCTAAGACCGAGGAAACGGTGAAGACCCTTGTGCCGTCTACCCCGCCCCGACCAAAGAGGATAGACCTGCTTGCGGAGTGGCGCAACGCATCAGCGTGATGGCCGCGGCCTCGGTGAGGGTGCTGTAGGATAGGCGTGACCCTAGGATTTTGCGTGGATTTTGGACGAAAGTGACTAAGACGATTTCTTGTCCCGCTTCGTCCTAAACTTCGCCCATCTCGCTCTCTGAGCTGCGGCAATTCGACGACGAGTTGAGGCTGACATAGTTCGCTTGCTGGCAATAGGAACAGAGTTCCGCTGTCCCTTAATTTTTGCCCAACGTGCCCGCTGAGCTGAAGCAATCCTCTTACGCGCCGCAACACTCAGCTTACGGCGCTTGCGACTCGGTTTCGCTCCACTGTACACACTAGCAAATGCGACGAGCGCCGCATTCATTCCGTGCAACTGCCGTTCCAATCGGTCACGTTCCTTCTTCAACTGCTTCACAATCGCAGTCAGCTGTGCCATGCATCTACCTCAGGTCAGAATTTTAACAAAGGGTGGTCTCTTCAAGCCGTGCTTCTATCCCGCTCGCTACTCACAACCCCCAGACACGACAATACACCAGTCCCTGGCACAGCATCGCATTGGCAATCTTCAGGAACCGCAAATATTTGCTCTATTCACCAGATTCTGGGAGGTTTCAGCCGTCTGGTCTTGTAGATCATGATTTTGTGCAATCGATGCCTCAGGGATTGCCGTGCTCCAATGGCCACCCAGCGACGGACCAAAATTCTTCCAGGAATCGGGCACCGCCCCGGTACCTTTTTCAACTTCGATTCCCGCTTTCCGGAATACGACTAACTGGGTGAAATTGTCCGAAAGCAATTCGACGACGAGCTGAGGTGAGATAGTTCGTTTCACTCGGCTTACGGGGCTTGCGACTCTGTTTCGGCCCGCTGTACACACTAGCAAATGCGACTAGCGCCGCATTCAATCCGTGTAACTGCCGTTCTAATCGGTTCCATTCCTTCTTCAACTGGTTCGCAGTCAGTTGTGCCGTGCATTTCCCTCAGGTCAGGTGGCAGTCTCTTACTAGCCTCACCGCACGTGATCGTGAGCACCGACGATAAGGGATAGAGGTTGTTCCCGATGCCTGAGGAGGAAAAAAAAGCACTACTGCCGAAATCTACGCGGATATGGTAGCCGACATTGTTATCAATCGCATCTCAGTAATCTCGATATGTGGCACCCAAGCAGCGTGAGTCGCGTCTTAAAGCCAAGATCTCAAGACAACGGGGCTCTACGACGCGAGCAGTTGTTTGGATGAGACCGGTTTGAATATCATCCCACAGCTGGTTTTGCCATTCATGACGACGACCAGCGGCGCTTTAAAATGCAGATGACGGACACAGCCCTGTTCTTCCACGGCGGGCTGTGAAGTAAGCCACTCCCAGTTCACAAAACCCTCCCCAGCATCTGGATTGACGCTGAAATAGCCGATCTGAAATGCGGTGAGGTTCTGAAAAAAATGACTTCCCTGCGACGGGGTCACGCGAAAATCGCGAAATCCGGCTTCGACGATCACGCGGGCCCCTGAAATCTGATCCCAGGCCACGGGGATGCCGAGCCACGGGTCATTCGATCCCCACCGGCCCACACCAATCAATAGATACGGCGTGCCGTTTTCGTTAAGCTTCGCGTTAAAATAAGTGACGCCTTGGGCGACTTCCTGACTGCGTGCGCGTTCGAAGCGGTGAAAGTCAATGACTACGACATCGCGCAAGTCCTGGATTCCACCGTTTCCCAAAACCTTTGAGCTCTGGCACACGAGCTCGATCGGATCCACGTTTTCCATTCGAAGTTCCTCGCCTTCCCGCGAGAGCACTAGCGGGCGTATCTGGAGAAATCCGAAATGGGCAGCTTCATCAGGAGGGTGCGACAACCGGACCGCGAACTCGATTTCCACTGGTCGTCCCAGCGCATCTTCCCCGATTTTCATGAGCTGGTCGAGGATTAAGGCGAGGGGAAAGACATCATGCTTCAGAATGGGAGAAAAGGTGACGACGCGAATTCCGTGTCGGCTGAGTCCGTCATAAACGGCCTGATTGTCCTCGGAGTAGGTGGAGCCCAGCCGGTGCAAGGTTCCGTCAGCCTCCGCCATATCCAGCGTGAAGCGAACTTCCCTCAGATCCGCTAGCGGGTCTTGGTGACGTGCCCCGGAGCCAAGCTCGAGCGCCCAAAATTCCGATTGAGAGTTTGCCAGGATATCTTCGGTCGACGAGAACTGCACGATATTTCGGGGATACCGCGGACAAAAAGATAAGCACTTTCCTCCCCCAACAACTTCTCTGCCGAGGCCCAACGCAACCGCTGCGATTCCGTCGGCGGAAGTCATCGGCGGGATGGGGTAGAAGTTCCGTGACCGCACTACTCCGGAAAAATCCGGGTAAAACCGTGGCTCGTGAATAGTACCAACAACTTGCTGGATGATCACGGCCATCTTCTCCTCTTCCAGCCGATAGGGTGTCTCTCGCACATACGCTTTGGCATGTTGGCTGAAAGTCGAAGCGTAGACGCGTTTGATCGCCTCCATGAGCTGCTCGAGACGTGCGTCGAGGTTGGGGTGGTGGTTTCCGAGCATGAATGTCTCGTACACACCGGTGAAAGGGAGGTATTGCGAATCTTCTAGCAAGCTGGACGAACGCACTGCCAGGGGATAGCGCACTTCAGCCAGGAATGCCAAGAGATCTTCGCGGAGAGATGACGGGAGTGATGCAGCCAGGAAGCACCGTTCAATCTCAGCGTCGTCGTTGCTGCTAACAGCGAAGTCGAGCAAGTGGTTTTCGTTAAGAAATCGGTCGAACACATCGGTAGCCAGGACGACGGTCGGCGGCACGGCAATCTGAACGTCACCGAAGCGGCGTCCCATCTGGTGCTGGTACAACAGGTGGCGTACGAAGGCCAGCCCCCGGGCCTTGCCACCCAGCGAGCCACCTCCAATCCTAAGAAAGAAAGAATCGCTCGGTTTGAATGTCGCGGAGCTGTAATCACCGATGAGAACTTGGCGCTGCTCGCGCCGATACTCGGCAATAGACGCAATCAGATCGCAGCGCAGATCCTCGAGTGTGCGAAAATCGGAGACCTTGCGCGGGCGGAGCTTCTGGGCCAGAGCGAACTCGGTTCGCGCGCGCAGCCAGCGTGAAAAATGATTTCTCTCGCTGTGGTAGGCGATACTCTCGGCCGGGACTTCGTTCAGACGCAATTCCAGCTCGTTCAAATCGCCGGCCCGGGCCATCTCGGTCAGGTTGGGCAAACGGAAAATGAAGTCGCCGAAGCCAAACTGCTCAATCAGGAAACGGCGGAGGTCACCCAGTAGCGTGGGCGAGCGCTTACGAAGAAACGAGAATCCCGCAGCCTGGGCACGTTCCATGAACTCCGCCCGGCTGGACTGCAACACGATGGGAGCGTCCGGCACCAGCCGACGGACCAAGCGAGCCAGGTCGAATCCGGCTTCCGGCGTCAGCTCGCTTCCATGCGGGAATTCCACGTCCGACACTACCCCCAGGAGATATTCCCGATACTTTGTAGCCTGGTGTGCAGCATCTTCATAGCTAGAGCAGAGCAGGATCTTGGGTCGGGCCCGCATCCGCACAAGCTTGTGCGCCACATTGATTCCTTCGCTGATCAGGCTGCGCGACTGCGCAATCAGCTCGGTATATATCACCGGCAGGAACGAGGAGTAATAGCGGATGTTGTCCTCGACGACAAGAATGACGGGCACGCCCATCACGCCTGTATCGTGGAGCACATTGCGTTTGTCCTCGATGTAGTTAACGATCGAGATCAGAATGCGGACATTGCCCTGCCAGAGAAAAATGCGGTCGATATCGGTGACCGGGTTGTGCGCGACGAAATTCTTGATCTCGCGATAGTCGTATGCCAACACCACGACCGGCACATCCAGTCCCGC
>CATPBY010000058.1 GCA_955652845.1 uncultured Terriglobales bacterium
ATCTGGACTGACGTGGTGCAGACGGTCATTTACGTTGGCGGAACCTTGGTTGGTGTGCTCACCATTCTGCATCTTGTACCCGGCGGCTGGACGACCATTCACAATCTCGCGTACGGCGCGGGAAAACTGCGGGTATTCGACTTTACTCCAACTCTTTGGAAGCCTTACACCTTCTGGGCAGGATTGATCGGCGGAGCTTTTCTGACCACTGCCAGCCATGGGACCGATCAACTGATCGTGCAACGCCTGCTGGCGGCGCGCAGCCAGCGGCAATCGGTGGCTGCTCTTCTCTCCAGTGGACTTGCGATCGTGTTCCAATTCGCCTTATTTCTAATGGTGGGCATCATGTTGTTTGCCTTCTATCAAGTGCCCTCGGCGCACTTCGGCAAGGCCGACCGGATTTATCCAACCTTCATTGTGAGTCAGATGCCGCATGGCATTTCGGGATTGCTGATTGCGGCGATCCTGGCGGCGGCAATGTCGAATCTCAGCGCAGCACTGAATTCACTTTCCTCCAGCTCGATCATTGATTTCTATTTGCAAGGTAATCCGCAGGTGGGCGAACGCAGGCGAGTGCAGCTCTCCCGGCTGGCGACTCTGTTCTGGGCGGTGGTGCTTTTTGCTTTGGCGGTGCTCTCGTTGCACAAGGTGGGACGTGTAGTAGAAGTCGGATTGCAGATCGCATCTGTGGCTTATGGTGCGTTGCTCGGAGTGTTCCTGCTGGGAGTGCTTACACGGCGCGCTAATCAGAGCGGAGCGATAGTGGGAATGTTCTGTGGCTTCGTCACCGAACTATATATCTGGCTAGGAACGCGCGTCCCGTGGACGTGGTACGTGGCGATTGGGACAGTGGTAACGTTTGGCGTTGGATACGCGGCGAGTATCGCACTGCATTCGAGGTCGCGGCCGCAAAAACTTTAACCGCAAAGAACGCAAAGAAAAACATATACTTCCACCGCAATGCCACGCTCACTCGAGGGAAGTCCACGCCCTGAACTCGCCCGCGATCTGGGCGTAAGCCATGCCTGGGCTGTAGTGGTTGGGACCATCATCGGCAGCGGAATTTTTTTAGTCCCGGCCGAAATGATGCAGGCTGTGGGCTCAGCCAAGCTCGTCTACCTGGCATGGCTGGTTGGTGGTCTGCTTTCGTTCTTCGGCGCGCTTACGTACGCTGAGCTGGGAGCGATGAAGCCGCAGGCTGGCGGCGAATATGTTTATGTTCGCGACAGCTACGGGCCTCTAGCTGGTTTTCTCGATGCATGGACGTGGTTTCTGGTCTCGAAACCGGCGTCCATCGCAACTTTGGCCACCGGGATTGTCCGTATCCTCGGAAGTTTTTCTCTGTTTGCGTTCTTTGGCAGCGATTTCATTCATGCTCCTCTGCACGTTTCTTATGGGCAAGCGGTTGCTGTTGCGGCCGTCCTGCTGGTTACATTGCTGAATTACATCGGCATTAAGAAAGCGGGCGAGTTCCAGCTGATATTCACCTTGTTGAAGGTGAGCATCATCGTCGGCATCGTGGCCGCCGGATTCAGCTACAGCGCGGGGAGCTGGGGGAACTTCGCCGGCAGTTACCTCGGCGCGAAAGGTGGCTTCGGAGGATTCATGGCAGCCCTGGTTGCTGCGCTCTGGGCCTATGACGGTTGGAATGACTTGAACATGGTGGCCGGAGAAGTACGAAATCCTGAGCGCAGTCTTCCCATCGCCTTGATTGCCGGGGTAACCATGGTAGGGGTGCTCTATATTTCTGTGAACGCAGCGGTTCAGTACGTTCTGCCCGCGGCTGCGATTGCAGCTTCGCAAAGGCCAGCCTCCGACGCCCTGGCGCTAGTGCTGGGCCGCGTAGGCGCCAGCATCGTTTCTGCAGGTATGGCGCTCTCCATGCTGGTCGCGATGAACGGCACCATCATGAGCGGCGGACGCATGCCGTTCGCCATGGCTCGCGACCGCTATTTCTTTTCTTCACTGGCGAAGGTGCACCCTCGCTTCCACACGCCCGCGGCCGCGCTGGTCGTCCAGGCAATCCTATCGATCATTCTTCTTCTCTCGGGAGGCAACTTCCGGCAGTTTTTCTCGCTGGCAATTTTTTCCGAGTGGCTCTTCTATATGATCACGGCCAGCAGCCTGTTTATCTTCCGCTGGCGCCAGCCCGACACTCCGCGGCCCTATCGGGTATGGGGATATCCTCTCGTCCCCCTTCTGTTCGTGGTGGCTTCGGGCGTGCTGCTTTACTACACCTTTACCGACAATATTCGTAATTCTGCTCTGGGCAGCCTGGTAATCCTGGCGGGTATTCCTGTGTTTTATGCTTTTTCCTGGCGGCGCTCCCATGAGGTTTAATTCGCGGTCATCCTTCCCGGGAAGATTCCGCTTTCTGGCGCCGCGTGATTACCAAGGTACAGGTGCGGGAGACACGTTTACCCATTGGTCATTTGTCCCGTAATTTTAAGCTTCCAGCTGGTGCGCCCTCCCCAGGACTGAGTCTGCCTTTTGGAGCTTATGAATGGCTACGCCTGACAGTTTTCGGTTGGGACTTCTGCCGGAGCGCAAGATGGACTGGCGCACCGTGGCCACCAGCTATGGACTTCAAATTCTTTTCGTTCTGCTGCTGATTAATTTAGGTCTGATTTGGCCTGACCGGCTTTCCGTTAATAGAACCTACCATGTAACCGAACTGATCCCCATACCCAGTTTGCAGCCGAAACCGCTGGAGGTGAAGATGCCACCTCCGGTAGTGCACGCAAGGCTGCTACCTAGGGCGCCGGTTTTTGATTCGCCAAAGCTGACGGTACCACGCGAGATTCGTTCTCCACGTCCGGAGCAGCCCGATGTGGCCCCTCCGAAGATCGCACTCAATAACTTCGCGCCCGCTGTGTTGAAACAGGTTGGCGGAGCTCGTCCCACGCTCATTGTGCACACCGGGGAATTCGGCAGTTCCGCTGCGCCCACGGTAAATGCTCCTATTCAGAAGGTGCAAACCGGCGGCTTTGGCGATCCCAACGGCATTAAGGGACAAGGTAAAGAAGGAGCGCATCTGGTTGCCGCCAACACCGGTGCATTTGATCTGCCACAGGGCGCGGGTACTGGGAATGGCGCAGGCGGGGCAAATGGTATCAAAGGCACGATAGCCAGCGCCGGTTTCGGAAGCGGCATTGCTCAGCCTGGACAGGGTGACGGTCGCAGCAGCGGACGAGGTTCCGCAGTACAAAGCGCTGGCTTTGGCGCGCAGCAGTTTGCCCAGAATGGTGTGAAACCGGCGGCGGTTAACAGCGGACCACCCACCGCTCCGGTTGAGATCAGCTACAAGCCAAGTCCGGTTTATACAGATGAGGCGCGTCAACTGAGGCTGGAAGGTGAAGTATTACTCGAAGTGATGTTTGGCGCTAACGGACAGCTCCATATCAACCGTGTAGTCCGTGGCCTGGGCCACGGATTAGATGAAGCTGCGGTTGCAGCTGCGAACAAAATGCGATTCAAACCGGCCCTGCGAGACGGTTCGCCGATTGATTCCACGGCGATCGTACATGTGGTGTTTCAACTGGCCTACTGAAGAAGTGACATGGCAAGCGGGATCGAGAGGAACAGAATCATGCATATTTGCAAACGGATGAGCACCGCCCTCCTGTTGTTGACGCTGGCTTTAATGGCGCAAGAGGCGGTGGGCCAATCAACTTCATCGCAAATGCCGCAGGCGAAGTCGGTCATATCGCCTTCCGCCCCTGCGACATCGGTTGCTGCCGTTCCCAGAACGGCGAATCCTGCTCCAACCACTAGCGCTTCTCCCAGAACTATGGATCAGGTTGTCGACCGCGCCATTGCGCGTGAGCATGCGCTATTGGAAATGCTGAAGAACCGGACCCCGCTGATGGAAACATACTTGCAGAACTTGGTGAACGATACCCAGCTCGGCCCGGTGCCTAAAGAGGACCACTACTTTTTCGGTCGCATGGATCTGGCGGAAAGCGAACGTCAGGACTATCTCTCCACCGAGACCAGCTTCCAAAGCCGCATGATGGGCGGAGTCACCAAGCTCTTTAAGTTCGAGTACAAACCATTGGGCTTCTCCTGGATGATCTTTGCCGATCGCGCGGAGTTTGACCGCGCTCATTATGACTTCCGCTACGTTCATCGGGAATTTGTAGGCGACATACGCTGTATCGTGTTCGACGTAACTCCGAAAAAAGATGCCGGCAAGGGACGTTTTCTTGGCCGCATCTGGGTGGAAGATCAGGACTTCAACATCGTGCGCTTGAATGGCACTTACGCCCCGAGGCCGAGAAACGCGTACTTCTTCCATATGGATAGCTGGCGGCTGAACCTGATTCCAGGGTACTGGGTGCCGGCCTACATTTACAGCGAAGAAGGCGACTTCAGCTATGGCGCGAAAGACAAGTTCGCATTCAAGGCGCAGACCCGCATCTGGGGCTATGATCTGAAAAAGAACGGCAAAGAGCACGAGCTTACGCAGGTGCTGGTGGATTCTTCAGTGAAGGACGAGAGCGCGGCAGCGCAGGATGCTTCTCCGCTGCAGGCCCAGCGGCTCTGGCAGCAACAGGCGGAAGATAACGTCGTCGAGCGGTTGCAGAACGCTGGATTGCTGGCTCCTGAAGGCGACGTGGACAAAATCCTGCAAACGGTGGTGACTAATCTGCAAGTCACCAATAATATCGAATTGCCGCGCCCGGTAAGGACTCGTGTGATGCTCACCTCCCCGCTCGAAACTTTTAGCGTGGGCAACACCATAATCGTCAGTCGCGGCCTGATCGATGTGCTTCCCGACGAGGCCAGCCTGGCTATGGTGCTTTCGCATGAACTGGCCCACATCGTACTGGGACATAATCTCGGCAGCAAATACGCCTTTAATGACCGCATGCTTTTTTCCGACGAGTCGACTTATCAGAATTTAGGATTCCGGCACGTGCCCGAAGAGGAGACCGCGGCAGACAAGAAGGCGATTGACCTGCTGAAAAACTCGCCTTACAGCCAGAAGTTGGATGCCCCGGGGTTGTTCCTCAAGGAACTTTCCGCCCGTGGCCCGGCCCTTTCCGCACTGATGACGACTCACCTGGGCAACAGTTTCTCGGACGGCAAGGGAAACGTCGAGCGTATGGCAGCATTGATGAACTCAGCGCCGGCGTTGGAACCGACTAAGCTTAACCAGATTGCAGCTTTGCCGATCGGCGCGCGGGTAAAGCTGGATCCCTGGGACGATCATGTAGAGTTGATCAAGACGGCGCCCGTGGTCATTACTTCCGCCCGGGACAAAATGCCCTTCGAAGTGACGCCATTTTTTCCGCGGTTGACTCGCCATAATAATACTGGCTCGGTCAGCACTACCAGCGCAGCCATCACGGTTCCCAGTAATTAGCGGACAACCTTAAACCTTGAGTTGAAGTAAGCGCGGGCTGGAACCGGGAGCGATTCCAGGGTTCCGGCCTTCGTATTTACGACTCTTGCGATTTCCTCTTACCCGGCAAGCCTGCCGGGTTTTCATGGGTGCGCTCGCGGAAGCCGCCCTTAAGTCCGGTGGCCAGCGAGACGCTGGATTCTCCAAACCGGTCGCGTAAACGATCGGCGGCGGAGAGGGCCTGCTGCCAGCGCTGTCGTCGTGAGTCCTCGAGTAAATCGCCCTGATCTGCCTGCGGTTCAAAGGACGAGGCGTGCACCCCAAGCAAGCGCACCTCTGCTCCCTTGCGCCAGTTCCTGCGAAATAATGCCCGTACCTGTTCGAATATCTCGGTATCGAGTTGGGTAGGCACCGCGAGTGTGTGCGCCCGGATGATGGTTGTAAAGTCTTTGTAGCGCAATTTGAGCGCGATAGTCTTGGCATGAAATCCGCTCTCCCGCAAACGGCGGCCTACCATTTCGGAGAGCCTCATCAAAGTAGATTCCAGTTGCTGCAGATCGGCGGTGTCTTGATTGTAGGTGTGCTCATGGCTGATGGACTTGGCTGCCACGTCGGCGCCAACTTCGGAATCGAACCATCCTCCGGCATCTTCGCCGCGAGCTTTGCCCGCCAGCGCCAATCCCCACTTGCCTAATTGCTGCTCAAGAAAGGAATCATCGAAAGCGGCAAGGTCTCCGACTTTGTGGATACCCAGCCCTTGCAGCTTCTGCTCGGTAACTTTGCCCACGCCAGGAATGTCGCGAATGTCGAGCGGCGCCAGGAAGTTTGCCTCCTGACCTGGGACAATCCAAAGAATTCCGTTCGGCTTCGCCTTGGCGGACGAAACTTTGGCGATCAGGCGCGAGATTCCGATTCCGATTGAGCAGTTGAGTTGCGTGTCCGCTTTCATTTTTGCGTGCAGGCTGTGAGCTGCATGCAGCGGCCTGCCGTGCAAGCGTTCAGTGCCCGTCATATCGAGATAGGCCTCGTCGATGGAGGCCATCTCGACCAGCGGCGAGAAAGAAGTGAGCACACGATACACTTTTTCCGAGCACTCACGGTAACGATCAGGATGGCCGTCGACGAAGGTAGCGTGCGGGCAAAGCTTGGCCGCGGTGCGCAGCGGCATCGCCGAATGCACGCCGAACTTGCGGGCCTCGTAGGAAGCAGCCGAAACCACACCGCGCTCGTGACGCTGTCCGCCCACGACAACAGCTTTTCCTTTCAATGAAGGATCGAACAACTCCTCCACGGAAACGAAGAAGGCGTCCATGTCGACATGGAAGATAGTTCTACCGGATGCTTCAGGGGGAGTCATTCCAACAGAGGGTGCCCCATCCTTGCGTTCTTTGCAAGGGTGGGGGCCGCGGCTCAGGGACCGCGATGTGAAAGCCCTCTAGATCTAAGCGGGGATCTGCAGGTCCGGCATAGGCGTGCCTGCGAACAGATGCCGGCACGGTTTGGCCAGCCAGCGGACCCAGCGCCCCGACCAGGTCACGCGAGCGCTGTCAGTGGCAATGCCGGTATCGGCGTACATCTGGCGGTAGATTTTCGAGATCAGAACGAAGGCCAGGCGTGCCCGGCTGGACTTAATGAAACGGGAACGCTTCCAGATCGATCCGAAGCTATAAAAACGGTCCCAGACAGCCTGGGTGCGCGCGCGGATTTCCTCGGCCGACATCACGGGATGATCCCAGTAAAGTTTGGGACGAAGCGCCTGGGGTATGAGCCAGCGTCGAGTAAGAGGGATGCCGGCAATGGTGGGCGGATTCTTGCCCAGCCCTTTTTCCCAGCGGGTAAAGTCGACGGTGCCGGGAAACGGACTCAACATCACAAACTGAGCGAAGGTGAGATCGGCGCGGATGGCGGCGGCGGCCGTGGCGTCGAATGTTTCGGGACGATCGCTGGGCAGCCCAAAAATGAACGAACCCAGCACATGCACGCCATGGCGCCGGAAGGTGCGGAGGCGTTCGATTAAACTTTCGCCCGCCAGGTTGAAATCCTTGTAGACATCTTTCAACCCCTCGGGCGTAACCGATTCCACGCCCACCAGGGCGCCCTTAATCCGGGCGGCTTTCATGGCGTCAAGGAAGTCAGGGTCTTCGGCCGCTTCCATCGTGATCTGAGTGAAGAAAATGGTGTCGTCCGGGAGTTGCGCCAGCCGGGACATCAGTTCGAAGCGCTCCGCGCGGATGGCGTTCAACTCGTTCAGCCGGACGGTATTCTTCTGCTGGGAGGCCAGGTTCAAATCAGTCAGCGTGACGGGATAGAAGTTGTCGTCGGCCAGTGCAATAAAACGGAAACCAAGCCGCCGCAACTGGACAATTTCCTCGATGACGGCGTCGGAGGCGCGCTGCCGGGGCCGTTGTCCATCGGTGCGCCAGACCGAGCAGAAAGAGCAATGTTTAGGGCAGCCTCGAATGGTCTGCACCGAGGCCCACATATAGCGGCGGCGCGGGATCAGATCCCACCGGGCCGGGGCGAATTCGCGGGCTTCGATCTGACCTCCGGCATATATCTTTTGTGGCACGCCGCTCTGGCAATCCGCCAGCGCCTGTGCCCAGACAATATCGCCATCGCCCTTTACCACCGAGTGCGCGGCGCCCAATTCAATAGCCTCTTCGGGATAAAGCGTGGCATGAATGCCGCCAAAGATTACGTGAGCGCCGCGGTTGCGGGCGATCTTCCCAATCTCGTAACCGCGCAGCGCATTTCCCGTGTGGATGCCGATGCCAACCGCATCGCCGGGGAAAATGCTCTCCGGATTTATTGGCGCGAGGGTTTCATCGACTAATATCGGATCGCCATAATGCCTCGGCGTCGCGGCTGCCAGGACGTATTGCCAGCGGGGGGTAATGACTGCGGTTCCGAAGGAGACACTGCTAGGGTTAACCAGGTGAATGTTCACGCCAGGAGTTCCTTTACTCGCCTGCGCCCGCCAACAATAGTCGCTGCGGGTTCCAGGCGGACAACTCCGCGTCGTTTCATTCACTCAGAAAGGCGCGAATCTTACTTTTCCAGGATTCGGGAAGCTAGGTACTCTCCGTCGGGAAGGACCAGGAGATGCGAAAGAGCGCGAACATCCAGCCCTAAGGACAACTCAAGGTTAGGCCAGAAACAGGCGCTCTGTCAAGATTCGTGACAGGCACAGTAGATGTGGCTCACTTTGAACTATCAGGGTTTTCTTATGCGGAATAACCATGCCTGCTATTTCAGCCCTTCGACCAGATACAGGTCGGACAGGGTACGGCCATATTCGTAGACGTAGGTTTTTGCGTCCGGAGTAATAAGAATCGGGCCGATATCGGTGACGCCAGCATTATCAGCCGGCATGAGCTCGCGCCAGAGTTGCTTCTGACTGGTCCCCAGATCTAGCCGATAGACCTTAGCGGGCAAGTCGCCGGGACGATAGACAAAAAGCGACTGGCCATCACGCGACCAGCCTACTGGAGTGTCCCCCTCCGAGTATCCTGCGATCACGCGAGCATCCCCTCCATCAACAGGATAGCGATAACCCTTTTGGTCGGGGCCCAGCGCGGCGACAAACTTACCATCCGGAGAAAGCACCCACTGGGTGGCGCTGGTCCCTTCCGGTGAAATCGGCCGAGGCTTGCCTCCTTCGAGATCCTGAACGTAAAGCCGCAGCCCGTGTTCGGGTTCACTCCCTAGAAAGACAATCTTCCTGCCGTCCGGTAACCAGCGCGCCTGTACATGACTGATGGTGTCATGGGTCAAGCCTCGGGCCTCCCCGGCGCCGGTCGGCAGAATTGATAACTGCATTGGAGGGCGAGGCAACCCGGAGATAACCCACTTTCCATCCGGCGAGAGCGCGTAGGCATAACCTTCTCCAAGCCGAACCGCAGGTGACCCATCTGTCTTGCGAATGTAGGCCGCGTAGTTCTCTCCGCCGCCTTCTCCGGACTCCGTAAATACCAAGGTTTTCCCGTCAGGCGAGAGATCGTGAGGCGCGGACCAGTCCAGCCAGGACAGGTCGCGCTCTTTGCTGTCGCCCTCGGTCAGTCCTACCATTCCTACCCGTAAAACATCACGAGTCAAAAGGATGCGCCCGTCCCGCGAGACGTCCTGTAGAGTGAGCGTTCCGGGCTCCCGCGCCAGGAGTCGCTCGGGTCCCGACAGGCTGACAGCGTAGAGGAACCTCCCCACGCCAACCCGAGCTGTAGTGAACCAAACTTCGTCTCCCGCCGGCGACCAAGCCAGCCCCTGAGCCGTCTCCCATTCTCCGGACAATATCTTCTTGTTACCCGCAAGATCCACGACAGCGACTGAACCGGCGTCGTCGCGGCGCCCGGGGTGGTCAATGAATGCTACAAGGTTCCCTTTGGGGGAGATACGGGGATGACTGATCCATCCCCCAGTCTGATAAAGAATCTTGCCCACCGGATATTCGAGCCGATTCTGGCCGCCCTGATCGCGCACGATCGCAAAACTGTTTCCATCTGGCGACCAATCCGCCCACTGGACGCCTTCCAGAACTTCACGCGGTGCTCCCCCGCCAAGGGGCACTCGAGCCAAAATTCCACTATTAATGAAAGGCTCAACATTCCGGCTTCCCAGCAAAACTGCCATCTCTCCCGCCGAAGAAATCGAAAGCACTTCAGCGTTCTGAAGACCGAAGTTGCGCGATTCCGGACTCTCCGGCCGGGTGGAATAGATTTCTACTGGGCTGCCTTCCCAGGCGGCGCTGTATAAAACCGTTCGGCCGTCGGGAGCGAACCGGGCCATGCGAATGCCGCCGTGGCGGAAGGTGAGTTGGTGATAGACAGGCGGCGTAGCTGGTTTCGTCTGTCCGGTGCGCCTGCCGAGAAAGAATGCGCCGGCCAGAGCAGCGACTGCCAGAAGGCCGGCCCCGAACGAGAACATCCGATTTCGCGGGGCTTGAGATCCGATTTTGGGCTGCAGGGGGGTAGTGGCGACGGAATCTCCCGCTCGTGCCGCAACCCGTCCCGATTCTGTATCCCGCTTCAAGCGCTTAAGGTCGGCGCGCAATTCCGCCGCCGTCTGGCAACGCAAGTCGCGATCTTTTTCCAGCGTCTTGGTAATGATTTCTTCCAGCTTTACGGGGAGTTGCGGGTTCACGCTGCCAGGGGCGGGCGGCGTGTGTTCCAGAATCTGGCTGAAAATCACCGCCGAAGTCGAACCGCTGAAGGGTTGCCGTCCGGTTGCCATCTCATAGAGCACGACGCCGAAGGAGAAAAGGTCGGTGCGCGCGTCCAGATTTTCCCCGCGGGCTTGCTCGGGAGACATGTAAGCGATGGTGCCCAGCGCCAGGCCCGGGCTGGTCAGATGGGCTTCCGTAGCGGCGGTCGGCATATCCGTGACCCCTGCACCCAATCCCGAGCGCGCTGATGGACTAAGTTTCGCCAAACCGAAGTCCAGAATCTTGGCATGACCGCGGGTGCTGACGAAAATGTTCGCGGGTTTTATGTCGCGATGCACAATCCCGCTGGCGTGAGCGGCATCCAGAGCGTCTGCGATCTGCGCGCCCAGTTCCAGCAACTGATCCAGCCTCAGAGGTTTTCCTTCAATCCGGTGCTTGAGAGTTTCACCTTCCAGCAACTCCATGGCGATGAAATGCTCGTCGTCCGCCTTGTCAATCTCGTAGATGGTGCAAATGTGAGGATGGTTCAAACCCGAGGCAGCGCGGGCCTCGCGCTGGAATCGTTCCACCGATTGCGGGTCGCGGGAAAACTCCGCGGGAAGGAATTTTAGAGCTACAAAGCGCCGTAGCTTGAGGTCTTCGGCCTTGTAGACAACGCCCATGCCACCACCACCCAGTTTTTCAATAATCCGGTAATGGGAGATGGTTCGTCCGATCATGTAAGCGGCCGTTTCAGCGGCAGGCGCTCATGCTAGTGAGTGATGGGTTCCAAGTCAATCGCTTCATTGCGGCGCACCTGACTGGAGCTTCCCGCCCGCATCAGGCGCACCCGGTCGTAGACACGCGCGTATTCCCTGGCGGAAGCGTTCCAGGAAAAATCCTTGTTCATGCCGTTGCGCATCAGGGTCTTCCAGGAGTCCTGGTCACGAAAGGCTCGCAACGCTTCTTTTATGGTCAGCAGGAGCGCTTCGCCCTTGTATTCGGTGAACTTAAAGCCTGTGCCTTTGCCGGTGCGGGCATCCCAGGGCTCAATAGTGTCGTCGAGACCGCCGGTCGCGCGCACGACAGGTACGGTGCCATATTTCAAGCTGTAGATCTGATTCAGCCCACAGGGTTCGTACTTCGAGGGCATGAGGAACATGTCGCTGCCAGCCTCAATCTTGTGGGCTATGGCATTGTCATAGGCAACCTTGACCGCGATCTTCCGCGGAAATTGTTTGTGCAGGCGCTGGAACATTTCTTCGTAGGGTTTGTCGCCGGCGCCCAGAGCAACCAAAATCATTTCCTCTCGCGCCAGACGGTCGGCGATTTGCGAAATGAGGTCAAATCCCTTTTGCGCCGCGAAACGCGAAACAATCCCGATCACGGGAGTCGAGGGATCGGCTCCCGTCACGTCGAAAGATGCCAGTAGATCCTGCTTGCACTTGGCTTTGCCGGTCAAATCCTGCGGAGAGTAGCGGGCCGCGATGAATTTGTCGGCCTGCGGACTCCACTCGTCATAATCCACGCCATTCAGGATTCCGGTGACGGTCGCGGCCCGGTCGCGTAAAACCCCTTCAAGACCGAAACCATACTCCGTGGTCTGGATCTCCTGGCTGTACTTTCGGCTCACAGTGGTGACGTAATCCGACTCCACAAGAGCGCCCTTGAGAAAATTCACGTTGCCGAAAAACTCCATTCTGCTGATGGTGAAAAGATCCCACGGCAGGGTGAGCAGGGGCAGAATATCCGGCGGAAATAATCCCTGGTATCCCATGTTGTGGATGGTGAAAACCGTGCCCACGTCGCGGAACGCGGGGTCTTCCGCATATTGGGTGCGCAGCAGCACGGGCACCAATGCCGACTGCCAGTCGTGGCAATGAAACACGTGGGGAACGCCCAGAATCTTTGAAGCTTCGAGCACCGCCCGTGAGAACAGCGCGAAGCGCTCGGCGTTGTCGGGATAATCGCCATTGGGAGTGCCATACAAAGCGTCACGGTCGAAGTACGGAGGATAGTCCACGAAATAGAATTGCACGCCGGAGTGGCCGCCGCCCGTGACCACCGAGCAGAAACGGTAACGGTCGTCGAAGGGCACAGTGATACTGCGAACCACGGTTTGTGCGTCCGTGAGCTTGGTCTGACGGTAGCGCGGAAGATAGACGCTTACCTGATGTCCGCTGGCCGCAAGAGCTCGAGGCAACGCTCCCACCACGTCCGCCAGTCCGCCGGTCTTTGAGAACGGCACGCATTCCGACGCCACAAAAGCGATATGCATGAAGACTACTCCTTTGAACCTAGAGCATAGTAAGACGCAAAGCCGTTTTCGCCGTCGCAGGCTATTATTATAGGGATGCGCCGGTCGCGCACGCTTCGTATGCTGCAGACGATCGCGCGATGAAAGTCCAGTCTAAATGCCGGAAAGAAAGAGGGCAATGTGCCAAAGGCTTCCGCTTCGCCTCGCCGCAGCCACAAACCCAAATTGGGGCAGCATTTTCTGGTGGACGACGCAGCCGCCATGCGAATTGTGGAAGCTCTGGGCGATATTTCGCAAAGCACAGTCCTGGAAATTGGGCCCGGCCACGGCGTACTCACTTCCCTACTGGCCCCACGGGCCCGGCGGCTTATCGCCATCGAACTTGACCGGGTGCTGGCGGCGCAGTTACGCATGAATTTTTCGCTGACGCCGAACGTGGAGATTATCGAGGGCGATGTGCTGGCTATCGATTTCAATACCATCTTCGGGCCCAAGCCCGGAAGCACGCGTCCCGGCATCGAGCAAAAGCCGGAACCGGTTCGCGTGGTCGGTAACCTGCCCTACTTCATTACTTCCGACATTCTGTTGCGCCTGTTCGAACTTCGCCGATATTTTGAAATGATTGTGTTGATGGTGCAGCGCGAGGTTGCGGACCGCCTGGCCGCCGCGCCAGGTGTCCGCGATTACGGATTGCTTTCGGCCACAGCGCAACTTTACGGCAGGATTGAGAAAATGTTCACGCTGCCGCCGGGCGCGTTTTCGCCACCGCCAAAAGTACAGTCGACGGTGGTGCGGCTTACCATCGCCCCACGAC
>CATPBY010000059.1 GCA_955652845.1 uncultured Terriglobales bacterium
CAGGTGTGTAAGCAGGATCACGATCCAAACAAAAAACATACCCGCCACGGCAGTGCCATAAAGAAGCAGGAACGCGTTCTGTGGAGCAAAAATCGCCAGCAGAACCGCAGTGACCATGCCCACTGTGGATAATGCCAGTGCGCGATGAGGCACGCCATTGCGGCTCAAACGACCCACCCATGAAGGTGCATAGCTTCCGCACGATAGGGAAAACAGCATTCGCGTAGTGAGGTACAGATTCGTATTGGCGCTGGAAAGTGCCGCTGTGATTACTACCAGGTTCATGATGCTCGCAGCGAAAGGAATGCCGGCGGTTGCAAAAGCACGCACAAAGGGGCTGCCGGTAATGCTGGCGCTACCAGTTTTATTCCACGGCGTCATCGCCACCATGACCGAAATCGCGAGAACATAAAAGATAATCAGGCGGAAGACGATAGTGCGCATGGCCCGGGGAATGCTCTGTTCCGGATGTTGCGCCTCGCCTGCTGTTACAGCGATCACTTCGACCCCCATATAGCTGGTAATCGCCAGCGTCAGGGCCAACCAGACTCCCCGCCACCCATGCGGCAGGAATCCACCGTAATGTGTGAGGTTTGCCAGGCCTACCCCCGGTCGAACTCCCAGACCGGTAATGAGTGCGACACCCAAAACAATGAAGACGATAATGGCTAGAACCTTGATCATGGCGAACCAGTACTCAAATTCTCCGAAGTTCCCTACCTGCAAAGCGTTGACGAGAACTAGCCCCATCGAGACCAGGACAATCCAAAGCCAACCCGGCACGCTGGGAAACCAGAAGGCGAAGTAAATAGCGACAGCAGTGACTTCCGCTCCTATCGCGATGATCTGTACCAGGCCATAAGTGGCCCTTACCGAGAAGCCAGCCCAGCGGCTTAAGTAGATTTCGGCATAAATTCCGAAGGAGCCGGCTACCGGGTGGACCACCGCCATTTCTGCCAGGGCGTAGGCCACGACTACAGTGATTAGAGCTCCCAGCAGGTAGGTCACAATTACGCCCGGCCCGGCAAGTTCGATAGTCACGCTGCTACCAAGGAAAAGGCCAACTCCGATCGCCCCTCCTATGGCAATCATGGTCAACTGTCTTTGAGTCAACCCCCGGTGTAACTCTTCGGAACCGCTACGTGATTGTGGGCCACCAGTCGGCGTTTGAACCGTTACACCGCTGCCTTTAGGCACGCCCGTTTGTCTCCTTGACACTAGAATAAATGTCTTCGGCCTTCAGCCACGAGCGATGGTACGGAGCTCTTCCGCAAAACGGCCAATCTCTGAAACCGTGTTGTAATGCACCAGCGAGGCCCGAATGGCGCCTGTCTCCGAGGGAATTCCAAGCCGCTCCAGCAACCGAGGTGAGTACATATTTCCGTCTCGGACTCCAATCCCCTTGGCGGCCAGGGCGACGGTTACGGCGGCCGGATTCACATCTCGAAGATTAAAGCAGAATGTGGGGACCCGTCCGGGGACGACTCCGGATTCCCCGATACCATAAACGGTGACACCATCGATTTGCGACAAGAGTTTTAGTACTTCGGTAGACAGTCTTAGCTCATACTCCCGAATGGAGTCCATGGCGCTAAGCAGTGCGGCGCGGCGGCTCGGCGGTGGTCCGTTCGTCGAAGTTCGAATGCCGAGATTTTCGAGGTATGTGATCGCGGCATCCATGCCAGCAACATTCTCGTAAACAAAAGTTCCGACCTCGATCTTCGCAGGTATCTGGTCGGGGATGAAATCTTCACGAAACGTAGGCAACGCTTCTAAAGCTGGGCGCTTACCCCAAAGAAAACCCATGTGCGGGGCGAAAATTTTATAGCCGGAACAGACCAGGTAATCGCAGTCCAGTTCCTGGACATCAATCGACCCGTGCGGCGCGTAGTGAACCGCATCGAGGAAGAGTTCGGCTCCCACCGCATGTACCATACGTGCGACTTCTTTTATGTCCACTATCGAGCCCAGCGCGTTCGAAGCGGCGGTGCAGGCCACCAGCCTGGTTCTGGAGCTAAGCACCGGCTCGAGATCGTCTAAGTGGAGACAACCGTCCGGGCGCATGCGCCACCAGAGAATTTCGACGCCGTGGCGTTGCAGCGCCAGCCATGTAGCTACGTTGGCCTCGTGGTCCATGTCACTGACGACAATCTCTTTCCGATCGCCCAAAGTGTCGGCCAGCGCCAAGCTTACAATTCGGATGAAAGAAGTCGCATTCATGCCGAAAACCACTTCTTCCGGTTCGCGGGCATTCAAGAAAGTAGCGACACTCTGCCCCGCCCGTTGAATGGCGGCATCTACCTCCTGGCTCTGGCGATATCGTCCGCCGCGTTGCACGTTGCAGGTGAGTAAATGATGCTGTACGGCATCCAGTACAACTTGTGGGACCTGTGCTCCGGCACCGTTATCGAAGAAAACAAAATTCTCTTGGCTGTTTAGTGCGGGGAAGGACTCGCGAACCCAGGAAATAGGGAATTCAGACATAGTGTAATCAGTGCTGCTGGAGCTGCTGGTAGATCGTCTCGGCATTGTCGGCGAAGGTGGCATGGTACTGCGGGTACTGGCGAAAGTCGTTGTACTTCTCCATGTGAATACCACGACGAATCTCTTCGAGCGTAGCTCCCTTTTCAAAAAGGGCTTCTACCTGCGCGAAGAGATCGTTGAGATAATCGCGGAAACGTTGCAACTCCTTCTTAGTGGCCAGATCAAAGTGACCGGGGACCACGGCGTCCAGGGGTCGAGCAAGGGCTTCATCCAGGGCATGGATCCAGTTTTCAGCGCTGCCCGCATCCATCGCGGGAGAGGACGTGTTCAAAAACAGGTCTCCCATCGCAATGGCACGTTGACTCGGGAAATACACCAGCGCGTCTCCCGAGGTATGAGCTTTACCTGGAAAGTAAACCTCGGCAGTATAGGGATCGAGATGGACGGTCAACTTGTCGGCGAAAGTTACTTCGGCCGTCTCATAGAGAGAAGCTTCCTGCGCCGGTGAAGACTGGATGACTTGCAGCGTGCGCTGACGAGTCCAATCGGTGCTGATCACCACGGCCGCTGGGCCAACCACCGTGTTTCCCCCCTGGTGGTCCCGATGGTAGTGCGTGTTCACAATAAATTCGATCGGCAAGCTGGAAACGCCGCGAATCGCCCGCAACAGCTTGGTCCCCTCTGCGGAATCGAAGCCGGTATCGACCACCAGGATTCCTTTATTTCCGACGAGAAAAGTGGAATTGGCGCTCGAATCGTTGTCCGAGATATAGGCATAGAGACCGGGTCCAATGGGCTTAACCTGAGGGACTGCCCACAACTGGGCACAAATCAGGATCAAGACAGGGACCGGCATCCATGGCTGCCCAATCCGTAACATCGACCGAAGTCGTCGCGCCCGCATACTCTTTCCTAGAAGCTCAACTTCAGAGCAAACTGAATCAGGCGTGGCCCCCCGGAGCCCAGGCCAACATTGTTCTGGGCGGCATCGGGCGTCTGGAACAGAGTTCCGAAGTTCGGCGCTGCAAGAATATTGGCCGGCAAGGCAAAATTTGGATGGTTCGTAATATTGAAGAATTCGGCACGGAACTGTGCGTTAACCCGTTCACCGAAATGCGTGTTCTTTGCGACTGAGAAATCAAAATTATGAAACCCCGGTCCAGTCACAATGTTCCGCCCAGCGTTCCCGAACGTCAGCGGCGCGTTGGGTACGAAGGCTGCGGTGTTAAACCATTGGCTGACCGTATGAGGGCCTGCGTTTGGGTCACCGATGAGGTCGGGACGATCATTGCCCAATCCTGTGCTGCTGTTGTCCTGGCCGGTCAAGACGGAGAAGGGTTGCCCTGTCTGGAGGCTCAGGATGCCCCCCAGTTGCCAACCATCGCCTAGCACCTTTGGCAATGCCCACAATTTTGGAACTTGATAGAGAAAACTCCAGCTCAGCCTATGGCGGATGTCGAAATCGGAAAGCCCTCGCTCGGCTTTCAGATTGTAGTTGTCCTGGGGAAAGATGGTTGTGGCGTTAGCGCCGGAACCGAAGAACACCGAAGCGCCGTCGATGGATTTTGACCAGGTGTAGGCGATCAGGAAAGACAGTCCGTGCGAGAAGCGCTTGTCGAGCTTGGCTTGCAGGCTGCTGTAGTTAGAGCTAATGGTGTCCTCTGCCTGGAAGAGTTGGGCGTATCCGAAAAATGGAGTTCGCGCGATGTTTGGGATCGCGGGAATCGTACTCGGGTTGCTGTCTATGTTGCTGGCGAGAAATTGCGCCGCGGCTGGAGGTAAGCCCAATATCAAAAGGCGATCCTCCAGGCTTGGGGTGAGATTTTGGAGCTGCTGAGGTGTGATGAATGCCTGGTCTATTTGCCGGAATCGCGGCAACTTCGTTCCCGAAGTACCCACATAGCCGATCTCCATTAGCGCTTTGGCTGGCAACTCGTGCTGCATCAGCAAATTGTAGTGTTGCGCATACGGAGTGCGGAGTCTCTGCTGGGTTACGGTGAGCACTGGAAAGCCGGAGGGCGCAAAAGTTTGCCGGGGCCAGGTTGGAAAAGCATTGAAAAAGTCTGGCAGAAATGGCGGATTCAGCATTACGTTACCGGGAATATTTCCGATAATAGTTTCGTAGAACACTCCGTATCCCGCGCGGAAAACGGTTTTGCCATTGCTGAATACGTCCCAGGCGAGGCCTACACGAGGCGCGAGATTATTGTGATCGGGATCGTAAATTCCATTCACGTCTGATTGAGTTACGATGCCCGCAGCATGCAGCGCCGGCAGATCCAGCTGAATGTTCGGGTTATTGGGATCAAGGAACTGCGTGAAGTTCTGCGGCCGGAAAGTGCTCAACCGGCCATGAGCCTCGTGGAGCACCGTATTCAGTTCGTAACGCAAGCCATAGTTCAGAGTTAGATTCTTACGCAGTTTGAAGCTGTCCTGTCCAAAAATGCCGTAACTGGTGGTGCGGAAGTTGCGGTGCGAGTCGCCCACAAATTGCAGCGCGCCGCTGGAAATACCTTCAGCGAAGTCGATCAGCGCATTAGGGACGTTCGCGCCACCAGGACCGGCCGTATTCAGCAGGCCGCTAAAGCTGACTTGTCCGCTGAAGGCCAAGTCATACAGCCGGTTGAGTTGGGTATAGCGGATGTCCGCGCCTAATTTAAATTGATGTCGCGCAGTGGTATGGGAAATGTTGTCCACCCACTGGAAGGTATTGATGGCGGTCCGGTTGGGCTGATCAATTGCCCCACCCAGGTTGCTCACCGCGGCGCTGCCCGAGACGAATCCGCCTGAGAAAGACAGTTGAGGAATATTGCCCAGTCCTAACGGCGAACCGGCCGGCCATCCGGTATTGATGTCATAGGTGGCCGCCTGGGGTCCCAGTTGCGTGGCCAGCTGAATGTTCGATCGAGTGAATCCAAAACGCGCCTCGTTCAGCGTCTTGGGCGTGAAAACGCGAGTGTAGGAAATTGCTACCAGGTGATCGGCGCCATTTTCGTTGACTCCATAGCCCGGCACATTGGTGCCGCTCTGCCCCGGTGTGAAGGGGAAGAAGATGTCGACACGGGTTCGACTGTAGCGCGCCGAAAGATTGTCCGAGTTGCGCAAGCGATGATCGAGCTTGACCAGAAATTGATCTTTGCCATCGTTCTGCGCCGGGGAAGAAATAAAGTTACCGCTTGGGCTACTCAGATTGGGCTTCGGATACAGCTGGAATATTTGCGCACTTGTCGGGTTCAATGGAACTGAGAACTGCACACCTCTGGCATCTGTGAAGATGCCGGCTCGCTGGTCGAGCGTCGGCACATTTGTAATGCGCGTGATGCCTGCTTCCCTGCGGAAGCCCTCGTAATTTAGGAAGAAGAAGGTTCGGTTCTTCAGAACAGGACCCCCTAACGTGCCTCCGAACTGGTTCAAATGCAAACCGGCCTTGGGAAATTGCTTTTGGTTGAAAAAATTGCGCGCATCCAACACATCATTGCGAAAGAACTCATAGACCGACCCATGCAGCTGGTTTGTGCCTGATTTGGTTACCAGATTGATCACTGAACCCGTATTGCGCCCGTATTCCGCTGCGAACGTGTTGGTCTGGACTTCGAATTCCTGAATGGAATCGATGGAAGGAAGCTGTGCGGCTTCACCGGCGAAGTAATTGTTATTGTCGACGCCATCGACCAGAAAATTATTGGAAGTGGCGCGCTGGCCGTTTGAGGAAAATCCAGAAACGTTGCCCTCGCCACCTTGCTGTCCACCACCTCCGCCTGACACCGCGACTCCGGGGCTCAACCGAGCCAGTTGCGCAAAGTCGCGCCCGTTCAGGGGTAGGTCTTCGACTTTGCGATTGTCGATGATCTCTCCCACCTTGGAGCTTTCAGTCTGAGTGAGCTCGGCGTGAGCTTCCACTGTGACAGTCTCGGCTGTGCCGCTTACCCGCAGCACCAGGTCCAAAGTGCGGACCTGATCGACTCCGACCTCAATGTCTTTCACGGTGACGGTAGCGAAGCCGGGAGATTCGGCCCGAACCTCATACATTCCCGTGGGCAGAGCCAATACTCGGAAAATCCCGTTGTCGGCCGTGGTGGCACTGCGTTGCAGCCCAGTCGTCGGACTGGTGATGGTAATCTTTGCTCCCAGGATGTTGGCGCCCTTTTCATCACTTACGGCGCCGACGATTCCCCCCTGGGTGGTTTGCGCCGCTGAAACTGCGGCAAGAACAGTCAGCAACGAAACAAAAGGTGCGAATCGGCTAAGCCTAGGAACCAGCATGGAGCACCCCCTCAGCACTCGCATGTCTCTTTGCGAATCAGCAGTGTTACTTTTTATTCGATCTTGTTACTCCCGGCCGGAGATCTCGTCCTTGTAGACAACCCCATCTTTCATCACAAACTGTACGTGCTCCAGCAACCGCACGTCAGTAAGCGGGTTTCCCTTTACCGCTACTATGTCCGCCAGCATGCCTTGACGGATCGACCCAATACGGTCCGACCACCCCATCAGTTCAGCGCCATTTACCGTGCCTGCCTGTAGCGCCTGTGTGGGCGTGAGGCCAAGTTCCACCATGCTTCGGAACTCACCGCCATTTTCGCCATGAGGATAAACTCCGGCATCGGTCCCCAACGCCACCCGCACGCCGCTTCTAAACGCTTTGGCGACGTTCTGTTTGGCAGCAGGAATAATGATGGCTGCTTTCTCCAAAACCCACGGCGGAAAGTGCATTTCTGGCGCGTGCGCTTCAAACCAGAACAGAGGATAAGAGGTGGGCACCAGGAAGGTTTTGTGCTCCTTCATGAGCTGGATACCCTCATCATCAAGAAAGATGCCGTGCTCTATCGAATCCACACCGGCGCGCACGGCGTCCTTTATGGCCAGCGCCGAGTGCGCGTGCGTAGCCACTCTGCGGCCAAGCCGGTGCGCCTCCGTGATCAGGGCTTGCATCTCGGCAGGACTGTATTGTTCTAAAAGCGGATTGTCTCCCTTGGAGAACACGCCTCCCGAGGCGCAAAACTTGATAACATCGGCACCGTACTTCACGACCTCGCGCACCTTGTGCTGTACAGCTTCCACGCCATCTGCAGCGCCTTCCGCGGAGTAGTGGAATTCGGAAGGAAGCAAATTGCTGTCGCAGTGTCCGCCCGTGATTCCGAGGGGAGGGCCTGATACTTGCATTCGTGGACCGATCACGTCACCCGCGGTGATGGCATCGCGCAAGGCCACATCCGCATACCCTTCAGCGCCCACATTCCGCACGGTAGTGAATCCCGCTAGAAGAGTCAGCCGCGCATTCTTGGCTCCGATGAGCGCCGCGCGTGGCGTAGAGATACCAAGCGATTGATATCCTCTGCCTCCAGCATCGGTCGTCAGGTGGGTATGGACATCGATAAACCCGGGCAAAATCGTCGCATCCCCAAGGTCGACGACGCGAGCACCCGACGGGACTGGTGTACGACTTTCTCCTACCGACTCGACGCGATTGCCAGAGATAATGATGATGGGGTGCTCGATGAACCGACCTGACTCCGGTTCGAACAGTTTTCCAGCCCGAATCACCGTTGTGGCGGTCGCTGGAGTGGTTTGGCTGCGGAGAACAGGAAGGGTCAAAAGTCCAACCACAACAAGCAGTGCGCCACTTTGAGTCAGCAAGTGAAGTCGCGCAAATGGATGCCCGACGGCACTTTCAGAAGACTTCGCGTGGCAATCCATTGGTTTAATCGAAACGCTCAACCACTCGGTGAGCTGCGGTGAAAAACTACTCCTCGTCTTGTTGCATGTCAAGTGTGTCCACGACAGTATATTTGTGGTATACGAACCGGTGACGTGCCCGTGGATTGCAGATTTCGAGCTTCCGGACTAAGCTACGAATCCACGCGAGCCTGCATGCCAAGCTGACGAGGTTTCATGCCAAAAAGCGGCAAATTCGTTCGTGCAAACTCCGGTTCGCCACCCCACTCACATCCTCGCCCGTTGCCACCGTCTACCAGCCGAGGCGGAGGCGGCCCCCGGACTCTCGCGGAGCGCGTTTACCAGCAGCTTAAAAGAGACATCATTCGCGGAGCCTTTCAACCCGGGGAAGCAATTAACGAGAAGGTTTTAGCCAGGAAGTACGAAGGGAGCCGAACCCCAGTGCGTGAGTCGGTGATGCGGCTGCAGCAGGAGAACCTGGTTCGTCTGGTGCCCAACAAGGGCTATTTTGTCAGTCACCTCAGCATCCATGAACTCAACGAAATGTATGAATATCGCGCGGAACTGGAAGGCTTCACCGCCGAACTCGCAGCGCTGCGGTGGAGCGACCAATCCTTGATGGACAAGCTCGCGGCATTGGCCCACATCCAATATCGCACCGACGACCGCGCAAGCTACGAGCACTTCATTGAAGCAGACACAGAGTTTCATCTCGGTATCGCACAGTTGACCCGGAATCGCCTGGTACTACGTTCCGTCGGCGATCTCCGTTGTCATATGGAGCGCATCATGTATGCGGCCATCGATATTGGTTACTATGGCGAAGTTCCGGCCCGCGAGCATACAGACATTTTGGAAGCAGTCCGGCAACGCGATGCAAAGGCAGCTCGGAAGTGCATGCACGAACACATCATTGGTTCCAAAGATAAGGTACTGCAGTTAGCGGCTGGAAGTTCCAGTTCGATACGATAAACTCCTCAGACCAACGATCCCGCCGACAACCAATGCAATTGTTTCTGGCCGTCCTGTCGTTCGGGAGTAGAACGAACCGCTTGATTGAGCATGACCACGATTGAAGAGTTTTATCCTTCACTGCGCAGTCGTTTCCGAGGAGAGTTGCTGCGTCCTGGTGATGATGGATACGTCCGCGCCGGAGGAGTTTGGAATGACATGGTGGCTCGGTCTCCCGGCCTGATCGCTCGTTGCGCCGATGTCACCGATGTGCGAGCCGCAGTCCAGGCGGCTGCGGCCGCGGGCGTTCTCACCGCCGTGCGCTGCGGGGGTCACAGTCTTGCAGGCTTCAGCACTTGCGATGGTGGCATGGTGATTGACCTTTCCAGAATGCGCCAGGTGACGGTCGATCCGGAGTGTCGCCGAGCCCGGTTTACCGGCGGCTGTCTGCTGGGCTCAGTGGATACCGTCACCCAGAAGGCCGGCCTTGTCTTTCCCTCCGGGGTCGTGTCTCACACTGGCGCTTCGGGTCTTATCCTCGGCGGCGGATTTGGGTGGCTCACCCGAGTGTTCGGGCTCTCTTGTGACAACGTCGAAGGATTTACCATAGTGACGGCGGACGGTTCGATTGCGCGTGCCGATGCAAAAGAGAATGCCGATTTGTTCTGGGCGCTGCGCGGAGGCGGCGGCAATTTCGGAGTGGTGACCGAGTTCGAAGTCAGACTCCACCCATTGACTTCCGTCCTGCTTGCCGAAGGGTTGTGCCTTGGCGATCATATCCATCGCCTCCTGCGCCGCTGGCGAGATTTCATGCCGGAAGCACCCGATAAGCTTAAATGGAACCTGAGCTTGCGGCTCGCTCCAGATACTGAGAATGTGCCGGAGGATGTCCGCGGACGCCCGGTCGCAAGTGAATCTGTGCTTTGGGTTGGCGATGCCGACGAGGGCCTTCCACATGTGAATCAAGTTCTTTCGATTTGTAACCCGGTCGCAGTGAAGAGGAAGGTCCTATCCTTCCTCGAACTGCAGACCATGGCGGATGAGGAATTCCCTCCTGGCCGGAGGTACTACACCAAGTCCGGCTACTTCAAGTCTCTCGATGACGCCAGTATCGACCACATGGTGGAATCTTTGGCTACTGTCCCGTCCCCGTCTACTCAGATCGAACTGGCATACCTCGGTGGAGCTGCCGCACGTGTTGGCGCCGAAGAGACGGCATTCGGTGACCGAAGCTCACCCTTCGTTCTTAATTTGCTGGCCAACTGGTCCGACCCCGGGGACGACGATGCCAACATTTCCTGGGTTCGCAGCTTGTTCAGAGTTCTGCGGCCGTCAATGAGTCCGGGCGTTTACGTTAATTTTATGAGTGGTGATGAGGAAGACCGCGTGCCTGAGGCATACCATGATCGTTGGGAGCGCCTGGTCGCAGTCAAAACATACTACGACTCGCAGAACTTTTTCCGATTGAATCAGAATATCTACAAAACAAGAAACCCTGGAAAAGAATTCCCGAGGATAGATTAAGTCGCCTGATTAGAGCAGGACGGGATGTCGTTGCGTCACAATACAAACTACGGGTGTTTGAGGACATCGAAATC
>CATPBY010000060.1 GCA_955652845.1 uncultured Terriglobales bacterium
CGGTGTCGCGGAACATTACTAGTAATCCCGAGAGCAACGTCGAAGTCTCTCCCGGCGACACCGTGATCGTGAGTAAAGCCGACATTGTCTACGTAGTGGGAGACGTGGGAAAGCCGAGCGGATTTCTGATGGACGTAGAGAATCTGACCGTGCTCAAGGCAATCGCCCTCGCCGGTGGCACCAATCGCACGGCAAAGCTGAATGGCACGACGATCATCCGGAAGGGTCCCAACGGCATGACTGAAACTCCGGTTCACTTAAAAAAGATTCTCCAGGCAAAAAGCCAGGACATACCCATGCAAGCCGAGGATATTCTATTCGTGCCGACCAGCTCCGGAAGAGTTTTCGCCGCACGCTCGTTCGAGGCGGCAATGTCGGCAGCGACCGCGGTGAGCATTGTGGCGGTTCATCCGTAACAGCCATTCCCAGGTCTCAAGCTGCAATTTTGCGGCTTCGATGACTGTTTCCCACGAGGTCCTCAAGTACTTCGAGGTAAACCCGGGCGGTCTGCCGGCGAGAATAATGTTGCAATATGTGGCGCCGGCCGTTCCGCCCCAGAGACTCACACAACGCCGGATCCCCCGCCAGCAAGTTAACCGCCTGCGCGAGAGCATACGGGTTTTCCGGTTCGACGAACAATCCTGCCTGGGCCTCCTGAAGGATAGCTCTGGCCTGGCCATCGACGCCCAGGATGATGGGACGGGCGCAAGCCATGAACTCCAGCATTTTGGTGGGAATAACCGTTTTAAATAGATCCGTTTTCTTGAGCAAAACCACGCAGGCATCGGAGGCACAAATATAGGATGGAATTCTCTCTCGCGGCTGCTGATCTACAAAACGGAGGTTGTTGAGATCTCTGGAACGCGCGAGAGCCATAATGCGTTTCTTATCCGCGCCCTCCCCGACGACTAAAAACAAAATATTGGAGTTCTGCAGCCTGGCCGCAGCTTCAACCAGCGTTTCGAGCGCTTGCGCCATCCCTATTGTCCCGATGTAGCTCACTACAAATTTTTCTTCACCCGCCAGTTCGCTTCTTAAATCCCCATCACTTAAATTGCTATGAGTTCGTCTTGGTGAGAAGAGTTCGGTATCAACTCCATTCTGCACAATAGCTATTTTTTCGCCTGGAAGGCGCCAATGGTTGACCAGATGGTCTTTAAAAGCAGGCGTCACGACGGCCACTCGCTCCGAACTTCGATACAAGAATCCTGCCACCCTGGACAGCAAACGATGCAGCAGTGAATTTTCATCGCCCATTCCAACAGCGGCCAGGGATTCCGGCCACAAATCGCGTACTTCGAACACAAAGGGCACTTTCTTGCAGCGAGCCAGCCACCATCCCGAAAGCCCAACCAGCAACTGTGGTGATGTGGCGATGATCACATTGGGACGCGACAAAAGGAGCCCGGTGCTTGCAGAAGAAATGAAAAATGAACCGTAATTCAACATGCGTTCGTAGGCTTTGCGATTGGGGAACGGGAGCAACCAGGTTCGGACTACTTTCGCACCGTCTACACTTTCACGAGTCACCAGCCGACGAAATTTGCGGCAATATTCAGCCGGCACAACCCCTGTAGGATGATTCGGAAACCCGGTTAGCACAGTAACGTCGTGCCCATTTTCGGCCCAGTAGCGCGACAATTCGGCAGCGCGAGCGGCAGGCGCTCCCATCTCAGGCGGGAAGTATTGCGAAACGTAGAGAATCTTCACATTTCCCTAGTAATGGCAAAGCTTGAATGCACCTTTGTAGCATAGAGCGCGAGTGCGCTTGGAAAAACTGCGGCCATAGGCTTCCCAGCGGTCTGCGACGCGAGAGAAATACTCGTCCCCGGTGAGCCGATGCATAACACGCAACTGCACCACGTGCAGCTGGTGATAGAAAGGGCTGGCCACCATGGGTAACCACGTTCCCGACTGTTCATACAACGACCAAAAGCCGAGATCAAACTTCTCGAGATTGGCGTGAAGCGTATGAATAGCCATGGCGAATAGTCTCTCGGCTGCCGCTTCTTTGGTGGCGAGAAAGTAATCGTACACACCCCAGGCGGCCCAGATAAAGCCATTGAGAATATGAGTTGGGGGCGAGACGATATATTCCTCGAACCAGAGGTCGCCAGACCCGTCGGTAAAGCTGACGCCGCCTTCGCTGGTTGATTTCCGGAAGCTGTCGAAGGCGCGCTCCGCAGTCTCGAAATATTGCAGATCTCCCGTCTCGAGGTGAGCGCGTGCCAACAGAGATATGCCCTGGCCCTGCGCCAGGCCAGAACACCACGGCGCTCGCAATGGAGTTCGATATTCCCAGTTGAAATAATGATTCCACACCCAGACATCTGCGGAATTTCGCTCCAGATGCGCACACATCCAGTCGGCGGCCATCTGGAACTTCCGCTTCCGGTGCTGGTCCCCGCTCCGGCGAAACTGGTTGTAATTTCCTAATCCCCATTGAGCGATGGCAATGGGGTTATACTGCAGACCAATCTCGCCCTGGTAATTCAGCATCGGAATGCCTGCGCTATCGTAAGGTCCGGGGTAGTCCGCTTTCTCCAAAAAGGGCATGTAATATTCGCCCAGACCGGCGCCAAACGCATTGGGATTTGCTTGTGGTTGATCGTGCCAAAAACTGAGATGGCTCTTGTCCGGGAGCAGATACGCGCTGAATATGCGCCGGTAGTATTGCAATCGGCTGGCTTGAGCGAGCATGCTAGACACGATTCACTCGCCAGAGACTAGTCTCAACATCAGCATCCTGGACCGCGATGGTGGTCAGAGCCAGCAGGCCGCTGGTATTGCGTCCGTCCGGTAGAATGGCGTTGCCATACTGGAACAGGCCCATCGGCCAGATGTCCTTCTTCCACCGCATCAGAGGCGGCCATTGCTGGCCGTTGCTGCTGCCATAAACGTGTATCGTACGATCACGATTGATGTGGCTGGGTTCGACCATGGTCGAGAAGAAAACCAATTCTCCTACGCGGCATCCATAGATGGAGGAACTATTCAGCTTCCCGACCTCGATAACATTTCCGTTATGATCGAGGCGATAGATGTGGTTGCTTTCCAGCGGCGTGTCGGAAGAAAAATATAAGCTCTCTGCTTTGGGGACACACGCCACCGCCCGGGCGCGCTGATTTCCCGACAGGACGGTATCAATATTTCGAAAGTCGCAGGAGGCGCGAAGAATGCGGCATTCGCTTCCATTGTCTCCCGTCAGAATCCAAAGGCAGTTGCTCCATTCGTCATAGACAACATTGTGGACGTGCCGAACCGCACCCCGTGGAAAAGTGTACGCAACATTCCAAGTCGCACCACGATCGGTGGAAACATAAATGTGGACCTCATCGCGTGCGGGATTGTCGAAGTATTCTCCCCAATAGACACGATCTCCGGGCGCGACTGCGACGTGCAGGGGACGAGTACCCCGCGAGACTTGGTGAGTAACGCGAAACTCCGTCTCTCCGGGTCCCAGAGTGACAATTGCGCCGGGCACTGCCGCAATCAGCTGACCCGTTGACAGCACAGCCAGCGCATGAAAACCATCCCGGCACAAACGAAATGTGACCCGTGAAGCCGCGCTCATATTTCGCCACCACGCTGGCCGATAGCGCGCCGTGTGCTGCCATTCGATGGATTGCGGGCGGCTCATTTTGGAATCCAAACGGCCGCGAAGCAACTCGTAACCGCGGGCTGCGAACAAAACATCATCATGCCAGGCTAAAGCGCGCAGGCGAGTAAACGCGGCGACGCAGGTGAGGCTTAATTCATCGCGGTCCGAAGACATTTGTACGGCACGATGGGCGGCCATTTTTCTTGAGTTCGTAAAGAATTATCAGTTCCCGGTCCTTAAAACCAGAAACGATCCAATTGCC
>CATPBY010000061.1 GCA_955652845.1 uncultured Terriglobales bacterium
GGACACGCGGGCGAGGGTGCCCGCGTCACCCGACCCCGAGGGTGCGAGTGGAAACGGTCGCGCCTCCCGGTCTTTCACTGGACCATTGGAAAGGAAACGGCCGCTGGGAAGTTCCCCGCCGTTTGTGTCCTTTTCAACTTCTAATCAGCTCGCTGTCAGTTAATGGCTCCTCTTCAAGACAAATTCGGCCGTTTGATCACTGATCTCCGGATCTCGATCACTGACCACTGCAACTACAAGTGTGTTTACTGTCGCACGGGAAACGAAGGCGCGCTGTACGGCGACCTCCCATTCAGCGACTACCTGCGGATGGCGCGAGTTCTCGCCGGATTAGGCATCACAAAAATTCGCCTCACCGGAGGCGAGCCGCTCTTGCGCAAGGGGGTGGTGGATTTCGTCCGCGAGTTGGCCAAGCTGCGCGATCTCGACGGCGAGCCGCTCGATCTCGCCATCACTACCAACGGCCATCTTCTCCCGGAAATGGCACAACCGCTCAAAGACGCCGGCCTGTGCCGCATCACGGTCAGCATGGACGCCGTCGATCCCGATCGTTTTGCCCGCATCACCCGCGTTCCTAACGGATTCGACAATGTGCTTGCCGGCATCCGCGCATCCCGTCGAGCCGGTCTGTGGCCGGTAAAAGTCAACTGCGTACTCATGCGCGGCTTCAACGAGGATCAGATCATTCCCTTTGGTATGTTCGCGCGCGAGGAAGGTGTCACCGTACGCTTCATCGAATTCATGCCCCTGGAGGAGGACCGTACCTGGTCCCCGGCAATCGTGGTCACGCTCGATGAAATCCTGCGCCGGATGGCCGAGTATCGCCCGCTGGTCGAAATTCCGCACGCGCGCAGCGAAACTGCTCGCCGCTACCGCTTCGACGACGGTATAGGTGAAATCGGCATCATCGCGCCAGTTTCGCATCCCTTCTGCGGACATTGCAGCCGCATCCGCATCACCTCTGACGGCAAAATCCGCACCTGCCTATTCTCAGTGTGGGACCATGACCTCCACTCGCAGATGCGCCACGGGGCTTCAGACAAAGAGCTGGCAGAGTTCATTCGCAGCGTGATCCAGAAAAAAGAAGAACGCCATCACATTGGCGAGCCGGATTTCGTGCCGGCCTCGAGGACGATGGTCCATATCGGGGGGTAGCTGCTCTCCCATAAGATTTGCGACTTCCCTGCTTCTGCAAACCAGAGCACGAATCTCCCACCTCCTTGGGAAGTCCCGGATCTAACAAGCAAATATTGACGCAAATATACTATGTATGACATAGTATATTGCATGGCACGAACTCTGCCCGCTGACTCTCCCTCACCCGACAAGTGGGAAGTTCAACTCCGTAAGGGATCGCTGGAGCTGGCCATCCTCGCTTCCTTGTGGGGCGGAAGACTGTACGGCCTGGAAATTCTTCGTAGACTCGAGAGCGGCTCCGATTTGATCGTTTCCGAGGGGACCGTTTATCCGCTGCTTAGCCGGCTGAAGGCGCTCGGCCTGCTCCGGTCAGAGTGGGTTGAGTCTGACGGCGGACATCCGCGGAAATATTATTCGCTCACTCCGTTCGGGAAGCACCGCGCCAGCGAGATGGCCAGCTTCTGGTTGAGATTCTCGGCGAGTCTGAACAAGCTTCTGGCGCCGCTGGGCAAGGAGAAGTGAAATGACCATCGCAAGCCAATCGCAGCAGAAAATTGACAGTTACCTGGACAGGCTCAGACAAGGGCTGCGCGGCGTTCGTGAAGAAGACACGCGTGACATCGTGGAGGAACTGCGCAGCCACATCGTAGAGAAAGCGGCCGACGGCGGCGAAATGACAGCCGCGAGAATCGAATCGGTGCTGGCGCAGCTGGGCAGCCCCGAAGAGCTAGCCAGTCAATTTGCGACCGATAATCTGCTGGCGCGGGCGCAGAGCAGTCGCGCTCCCTGGACCATCCTGCGCGGCGTTTTTCGCTGGGCCAAGATCAGCGTGAGCGGTTTTCTGGTCCTCATAATCTCTACGGTGGGGTACATGATAGGAGGCTCATTCTTCCTGGCTGCGCTGCTCAAACCACTCAATCCCAAAGTCGGTCTGTGGAAGATCGGTCCCCACGCTTACTCGCTGGCGCTGGGAATGACCGATCACAGGATGCACGGGCACGAACTGCTTGGCTGGTTTCTGATACCTGTTGGCCTGTGTGTCGGCGGAGGAACCATCATGCTGACCAGTCATTTCGCCCTCTGGAGTATTCGCAGATTCCGCGAGGAGCACCGCCTCCGCCAACCGTCTTAATGAATCCATCAGCAAAATTCGGTCAAGCAATCGCCTGCAGCGATCCTCATGCCGAGGTTATGCATCCCGCTCCCCGCTGGCGGGAGAGCCAGTGGCTCGCGGCGGTTGAATTCGCCATTGTCGGCCTGATCTTCTTTCTCGATTGGCGACATCTCATACCATTCAGCAAAACTCCGTTTCTATTGCTGCTTGCGTGGATCTCAATGCGAGTTCGCGGAGTGAAGTGGCAGTACTTGGGGTTCGCGCGTTATCGGAGTTGGCGGCTAACCCTGGGCCTGGGCATCGTTGGCGGAGGAGTAACGGAAGCCTTCCAATTGCTTGCTACTCAGCCGCTACTCGCGCGAATCACAGGCAAACAGTCCGACCTGGCCGATTTTCGATTGCTAACGGGAAATATTAAATGGACCGTGATCGCGCTGGCGCTGACCTGGACCCTGGCCGCCTTCGGAGAAGAACTGGTATGGCGCGGTTATCTGATGAACCGTGTCGCAGGTTTGGGTAGCCGCACCCGTTTCGCCTGGATCTCCAGCCTTTTGGCGGTTAATGCGGTATTCGGATGTGCACATTCCAATCAGGGCGCGACCGGAATGATAGAAGAAGGTATCGCCGGGGTTCTGTTAGGGCTGATGTATCTCGGCACAGGATGCAATCTCGCCGTTCCCATCGTCGCGCACGGTATCCAGGATACCATCGACGCTGTCCTGATCTTCCTGGGGAAATTCCCGGGAATGTGAGCGCACTCTGGACTCTTTCCTTTGTGATCCTTCGTGTCCTTTGTGGTTCGCGCCTTTCACCGCTGATACCGCCGCGTATGCGTGACCTCGGCTAACATGGGTTTCGTGAGACGACCGGTTTCAATCATGGATTGGCTTGCCCTTTCGTTGGTTCTCTTTAGCGTGGCTGCTCTGGCGACCGTCGTCGTCCGAAACGCCCTCCCGCTATCTCCTCCGGAGCAAGGCATCCCCGCTCACCTCGGCTTCGACCGCAACGACTATCCCGGTGACGCAAATCTGAAAGTGCTCCGCCAGACTTTCTCTTACTCAGGCTACTGGCTGAATAATCCTCCCGGTCAGAAGACGAACACCTGGGCCGGGAAGCGGGCCATTGTGGAATCCGCCGGCTTCGGATTCCTGGTCCTGTTCAACGGACGCCTTTTCGACGAATTAAAGACCGTCTCCATCGCCACGCGTCTGGGTCAAACCGATGCACAGTCAGCCGCAACCTCCGCCCACCGCGAAGGTTTCCCGTCCGGGACGATTATTTTTCTCGACCAGGAACAAGGCGGACGGATGCTGCCAGAACAGAAGGCTTACATATTTTCGTGGGTTGACGGCATAACCGCCGCTGGTTTCCGCGCCGGAATTTACTGCTCTGGCATCGCCGCCAGAGAATCCTCTGGAAGTAGTGTGGTCACAGCCGAAGATATTCGCCAGGATGCGAACGGGAGAAAAATCACCTACTGGGTGACCA
>CATPBY010000062.1 GCA_955652845.1 uncultured Terriglobales bacterium
CGACTGAGGGTTATCGCAGGACGATTTTGGATCATCGGGATTCTGTGTCAATTTCCGGTACCCGATGTGGTCAAAGTGGCTGTGACTTATATTTTTTTTTATTATATGGCGAAGACGTTGATCTACACCGCCCGCCACGGAGACGCCAGGGTCGTAGAGGATTCTGACTCCTGTTGGGTCTTCAAACAGCAGCGCGCGATCATAAGTGCAGAAATCACCCGTATGCGCGCCAAGGGGCGTGATCTTGACCGTGTTGTCTGTGGCGCCAGCTTTGCTCTGAGCCGTCGCTGCAGGTGCACCGAGAACTGCCGTTGCGGTGGCAAGCAAAATCAATGTGCTCACCCTAACAGCGTGCCAACCGGCGCGGCGAATCGCTTGTGCGCTTCTCCTAATTTGTGCATACGTACTCGTCATGGCCTCGTCCTCCAGAAGAAAGGGATGTGCGCCACGAGCAGCAGCCCCACAAGCTGGCAATTTCATCTCGCTTGGCTAGCACGCCCGTGAGCGCAATGGCGGCGAGTCTTGACTGATTCTGCGCGTGGGTCAATTCACTGCGCATCTACGGTGGGTCAACTGTGTGTCTACTCGCAAATCGTGTGCTTCCAGCGGATTGGGCGGCATCTCCTCGGTATTCCGGCCCGCCGAGCGTGTGTTATCCTCTGGGCCAAAGGGGTGACCTCGTTGTCCGACCCCATCCATTCGCCGCGCTCGATGCGCTTTGGCCAGTTCGAGTTAGATCTGCGCACTGCGGAAATTTACAAAGATGGCAAGCGGATCAAACTACAGGAGCAGCCGTGTAAGGTCCTAGCGCTGCTGATCGAATGCCCGGGCGAGCTGGTCTCGCGCGAAGAGTTGCGAAAAAAGCTTTGTCCAAACGATACGTTCGTGGATTTCGATCACGGCGTGAACATCGCAATCAATAAGCTGCGCGATGCCCTGGGTGATTCACCCGAAAAACCACGGTTTATTGAAACCCTTCCCCGTCGTGGGTACCGGTTTATTGCTCCCGTGATACCTCCGCTCGAGTGCCCACCCGTGCGCACGATGGTTTCGGACATATGTGTTTTGGCCGCACCCGCAGCGCCTGCGGCCACAGAGGCAGGACGCCATAACCAACAAACCTCCAGCCCTGCTGCCAATTCCCAGCTCGTGACGAAGCGGGCAACGGTGCTGCACGGAACCTGGCGGACGGCTTTGTTGGCCGCTGCGGCGCTGCTAATCGTGACTGGTGTCGTGTGGTGGCGGCTGCGTGCGCAACCGCGACAGTACGCGGTCGCTGTGCTGCCCTTCAAAAACCTCAGTCTGGAACCGAATAGCGACTACTTCAGTGACGGCCTTACCGACGAGGTCATCCGCGACCTCTCAATTATTGAGGGCCTGCAAGTCAAGTCGCGAACCTCGTCATTCGTATTCAAGGACAAGCCGCGCAATGTGCACGAGGTGGGCAGCCAGTTAGGCGCCAATTTGTTGCTCGAAGGATCGGTTCTACGCGCCGGTGAGCGGCTGCGCATCAATGTGAATCTAGTGCGGGTGGCCGATGACTCCACTCTGTGGTCGCAGCGGTACGATCGCGATCTGAAAGACATCTTTGCAGTTCAGGAAGAGATTTCCCGCTCGATCGTGAACGAGTTGCGTCTGAAACACGTAGGCGGCCAGCGCCGGTACAACACAAACCTTGAAGCTTACGACCTATATCTCCGGGCCCAGTCGTTCTCCAACGCGGCCGACTCCTCCGCCGAACTTGCAGATACGATCACCCTCTACCAACAAGTCATTGCAAAGGCTCCGGATTTTGCACCTGCCTATGCGGCTTTGGCTGGTGTGTATGCGAGTGCGCGGCATCCGCGCCTCCTCCTTATTGCTCCCGACGCGGAGCAGCAGATGCGCGCGATGGCAGAAAAGGCGATCCAGTTAGATCCGCTGCTGGCCGAGGCCTACGGCGCACTGGGTACGGTCTATGCCAGCGACCTGGCTTGGGGCGACGCTGAGCGATCGTTTCAGCGCGCCCTCCAACTGAACTCCAACCTGCCGGGTATTCACGAGGACTACGGCTTGTTCGTGCTGCAACCTGAAGGAAAGGTCGCAGAGGCGGTTCAGCAATTCCGCGAAGCCGTGATCCTCGATCCCCTATCATCGTCGCCTCGCGAAGTGCTTGCGTTCGGCCTCATTGATGCCGGCGCATATGATGAAGCGCTGGAGAATTTCCGACGCGTGATGGCTACCAATCCCACTGAAGCCGATTCTGTGATGGGGGACGAGGACTACGCGCGCGCCCTGTGGTTTAACGGCCGGCACGAGGAAGCAATTGCCATCTTCGAACAGTTGGGCCCAACTGCCCGCGGCTATCTCGGCTACGCGTATGCAAGCATCGGCCGCCGCCGCGAGGCTGAACAGATCGCCGCAGAGCAAGACCCAGCCGCCATCAGACATCAGGCCTTTGTTTATGCCGGACTCGGGGAGAAAGATCGCGTTTATGAGGCTTTCGAGAAGCTGGCCGCGATGCATGACCACATCGTAGACATTTATCCTATCTTTCCAGAGTTCGCCCTCATGCGCGATGACGCACGCATGAAAGAGTTCCGCCGCAAAAGGAATCTTCCCTGGCCTCCATAGATGGAGTTACGTACAGTGATCGCAGGTGCGAGCCAGACGCCGCCCCGATCCATTCAACGGAGTCCGGATCGAACCCGACGCGAAATTAGCTCAAGGAGAACGTGTCGAGGATCCGCCCAGGTGTCACGGCAACGCCACAATCGGCCAAAGCTGGGTGCCTAGAAGATTAACTTCAGCCCAAACTGCAAGTTTCTAGGATTAAATGTGCCGCCGGCCTGCCCA
>CATPBY010000063.1 GCA_955652845.1 uncultured Terriglobales bacterium
TATTCTCCGCGATTCACAGATTGGGTAAAGGAGAGAAAAGGCGAAACAGGATATCTGCGTTATGACCAGGCTCGCCGCACGAGGGTGGCTGACATCCTGCAGCGTCAGAATACGAATTGGGGTGCTTCGGCGAGGACGCTGGAAAATGTTGCCAGGCTGCGCGGCGGCGCGTCCGCCGTCGTGACCGGGCAGCAGGTGGTGCTTTTTGGGGGGCCGTTGTTTTCCATTTTTAAGGCGCTCACCGCGGTCAAATTGTCCAATGAGGCCACCAGTGCGGGCGTGGACGCTGTCCCGATATTCTGGCTGGCATCCACCGACCACGATCTCGCCGAGGCGAATCAAGTGGTCATGCCCGGTCCGGACGGTTCGCTGCAAAAGCTCACAGTCTCCACCCACGCTGTCGAGGATGCGCCCGTGGGCACGGTAAAGTTTGGACCGGAAATTGACGCAGTGGTCGAAGCTGCGGCCGGAAACCTGGGCGACTCTCCAGTCACGGGTTTTCTCCGCGAGGCTTACCGTCCCGGCCAGAATTTCGGCAGCGCATTTGCGCGTCTGTTCGCGCGACTTTTTGCCGAGTGGGGGGTGATTCTGCTCGACGCTTCCGATCCTGAACTCAACCAGATAGCGGAGCCTATCTATCGCTCCGCCATAGAGCGCGCTGCAGAACTGGATGACGCGTTACTGGCTCGTGGTAAAGAGCTGGAAGCTGGCGGGTACCACCAGCAGGTGAAAGTTACGCCTTCGTCTACTTTGCTCTTCGCGCTGCGCGAGGGCTCTCGCGTGCCTGTACATCGGCGTTCCAGTACCAACTCAGACCCGGCTGAATTTGCCATTGCGCAGGAAAAAATCTCTCAGAAGGAACTGCTGCAACGAATCGGATCGACGCCGCAGAATTTTAGCGCCAACGTCCTGCTGAGGCCGGTGGTTCAGGATTATCTGCTACCCACGCTGGCATACACTGGGGGGGCTGCGGAAGTCGCTTACTTTGCCCAGGCAGCGGTGGTATATCAGGCTCTGCTGGGCTGCGTAACGCCTGTCGTTCCGCGTTTCTCCGCCAGCATTATCGAGCCGAAGTCTCAAGCATTGCTTGATCGGTACGGATTGGCCTTGCCTGATACTTTCCACTCTCCAGAAGAGCTTCGTGAGACTTTAGCTGAACGTACCCTTCCGCAGGAATTGCAGGCCGCGTTTGATCAGGCGGATACGGCACTGAAGAAAGCCCTGAGCAGCCTCAGCAGTGCCTTGGCGCGTTTGGATAAAACGTTGGTTGAGGCGGCGGGTAATGCCGGTTCAAAAATGCATCATCAGCTCGATCAGCTGCGTTCACGCGCCGGACGCGCCGAACTCCGGCAAAATGAAATCCTGGCCCGTCATGCGCAGCAGCTCAGCAACGCGCTTTATCCCAACAAGGCTCTGTCCGAACGTGAGATTGCCGGAATTTACTTCATCGCCCGCCAAGGCGGCGAACTTCTCCGCGATCTGTACGACACCATCCACACCGACTGTCTGGATCACCAGATGATCTCTCTCTAAGCCTTCGGACGTTCTTCACAGCGGCGACGGAGCAGTTTTGGGCGAGGCTTTTTGCAAAGTTTCTTCCAGTCCTTCCATCGATTCCACGCGCGGCAAGCCGGTGTCCCGGTAAGTTCCAGCGACATCGAACAGGATTGCCTGCATTCCCGCTCTGGTTGCGCCGAGGTAATCCACAGAATAAATATCGCCGACATAGAGACTCTGCCCGGCGGCGGCGCCTGTGCTTTTTAAGGCTGCTTCAAAAATCGCCGGGTGCGGTTTTTCGTGCCCAACCAGACCCGAATCTGTAATGGTCGTGAAGCAATCAGCGATTCCGCATTGCTCAAGAATTGCGGCAATCTTTCCGTCGGCATTGGAAATCACGCCCAGCTGGTAGCGTTGTCCCAGTCGTTTTAGCACCTCGCGTGTCCCGGGGCGCATGACGCACCAGTTGGCCGAAATTCGTGTGGCGTCCACCAGGCTGTCGCGCAATTGGTCATCGCGCAACTCGAGGGTTTCGAGCAGGTGTGAATAGAACATGTACCAGAATCCATGATCCACCGCGCTCCCCTGCTGCATCATCGCGTCAAATCGCTTCCTTGTCTTACGCTCAAGATCGCGCAGTTGCTCAGTATCAGGCAACGGCGCTCTCCCCGAAAGGGGTTGGAGAATGCGTGGCCACTCCAGAAAAAGCAGGGTACTGCCAACGTCAAAGAACACAGCCTGCAGGCCATCGGACATGTTCCAGATTGTACGTGCCCGCATCACATCGATCCCCGGTGACGTAACCAAGTCTGTAACCTGTGGCAAGAGGCGCTGACTTTGCCTCGCGAAACAGGTAAGATCATACGTTTTCAGTACAGTCTGTGAAATCTTCTTCAAATTTCGAGAATCGCCGCTGATGCTTTCGTCCTTTACCGGCGTATTTGTTCCCGAGCTCCTACAGTGGACACGACCGGTTTCACACGCCGCCCCTGTGATTGTCTTCCTCTTCCAGTTTTCCGATAAAAAGGGCGATATCTACAACATTTTGTGGGCACTGGTTTTTGGCTTTGCCACACTCAATATTCTGGCCCTGGTAACCAGGCGGTTTGACCCCGGCCGGTCACGTCTGAGCTTTGGCGAGACTCTCGCTATCATGGTTGTGGTTGTTTCCGTCTTCCTGCTGGGATGGGAAATGCTTTACCTGTTCAAAGTCCTTCCAATCAAGCTGCAGCCCCGCTAACCCGGGGTTTGCGGTATGATTCACTCATGGGAAAGGGTGCTCCCGCATTCGAGATCACCTGCCCGTGCTGCAGCGCGGTGCTGAAGGTCGATCCCGCGGAAAAGGCGGTGATCGCGCACACTGCAGCCGTCCGGCCGCGGATGTTCGCCGACATGGAGGAAGCAGCCCGCGCCATGAAGGAGCAGGACAGTCGCAGAGATTCGATTTTCCGCCAATCGGTTGAAGCCCAGAAGCACGCTTCGGACCTGTTGGAAAAAAAATTTCAAGAGGCAGTCAAGAAAGCCAAAGAGTCTCCTGACACCGGCAAACCCATTCGCGACTTTGACTTAGACTAGGGCCGCCTGCTTTACAAGCCTTTACACTTTTTTTTGCTTTCTACGCGTACAATTGCCGCCTGATGTCCGACCCTCCCTTGCTGCTCGGCCATCGCGGAGCGCGTGCATTTCATGCGTTTCCGGAAAATACCTGCCCTTCGTTCGATCTTGCCCTGGAACACGGTTGTGACGGGCTTGAGTTCGACGTCCGGCTCGCTCCCGGCGGCCGGGCCTTGATTTGTCACGATCCCAGAGTGGGCAGGATCACGGTTTCACGCGCGACCCGGAGGCAGCTTACCGACGTTCTTCAACTCGAGGAGGTTCTGCGGCGCTACCGCCAGCGCGCCTTTCTCGATATTGAACTCAAAGTGAGAGGTCTCGAATCAAAGGTGCTGACGGCGTTGCGCCAGGAACCAACTGGTCCTGGCTACGTTGTCTCATCGTTCATTCCCGACGTTGTAATGGAATTGGAGGCGCGCAGCGCCGCCGTCTCCCTTGGCATTATTTGTGACAAGCCGACCCAGCTGGCGCGCTGGCGAAAATTGCCGATCGACTATGTGATCGCGCATCGTTCGCTGGTTGATCACAAGCTGGTTCGCGAAGTCCATGGCGCCGGCAAGAAAATTCTGGTGTGGACGGTGAACAACAGGGAAGCCATGCTTCGGCTCTCCGGGTGGGGAGTCGATGGAATTATTTCGGACAAGACTCAACTCCTGGTGAGCACGTTGGGAAGAAGTAAGAATCCGGACTCTTGATTCAGCAGAATCGCTACCCACCGTGAATACACCCAGGCATCGCCACTCTTCGACTGTGCCGATCTGCTGGCGTCGGGCATTCCGCAGGGGCTGAAGCCTCAGTCGGCGGCGGCTTCCAGCATCACATTTTCAGCGTGCGCAGGTTTGCGGAGGAAGGCAGTGCGCTCGGTTTCGAATGCTTCCAGTTCGACTGCCGCCTGGTGGTCGCTCCAGTCCATGACGGTACCAATGCGGGCGGCCGCGCTACGGCTGCAGCTGGGCGACCAGCAGGCCCCCAGCGCGACGGGTACGCGCCGCAGCAGCACGTCTGCGAGCGTGACCGCGCATTCGTTGGCGAAGGCGTCCACGGCTTCGGCTACGATGTGCTCGCTATGTTCACAAAGAGGCGCGCGCAAATCCGCGCTGCTCAGCGCCATTCGGGCGATGGCGGCTGAACGTCGTCCATGCCACTCGACAATGCCACTGGCGGAAGTTTCGCTGATGCCGCCGGCGCTGGCGATCTGCAATACCCAATGATCCAGATGCGGATCCAGACTATTTGGCGAGATCAAGGCCAGACTCTTTTGCCGGCGGGGAGTAATGCCGATTCTTGCCGCGCACTCGCGGGCCAGCGCCGCAGCAGTAGTCAGTTTGCCGCCGATCACGGAGATCATATGCGCAGCGCCGTCATCTTCGTGATCGCGAAGATAATGCCTGCGGCTTACCGCCGAAGGGCTGGCCTGGGGAGAGAAGGGAAGCGGCCGAACCCCGGCGAAGGCATAGCGGATGTCGCGCGCTGAAAGTCTGACCCGGGGAAAAAGTCGCAGCAGTGAGCGCAGCAGGTAATCGATCTCCTCTTGCGAGGGCGTGGTCTTCCCGGGATCGCTGGAATCGGGAACCTCGGTGGTGCCGACCAGAATCTGATCGTTCCAGGGAATAACGAAGACAGGCCTTCGATCTATGGCTTCTGTGTAAACCGCTGCATCGGGCGCCCCAGGAAATCGCGGCAGTACGATGTGCGATCCGCGAACCCCGCCGACCATCTGGCCTTTGGTGTCGATGCGGGAACGCTGGCACATCCGGTCCGCCCACGGGCCGGTGGCATTAATGATCCAATTGGCCTCGACGCGCTCTTCTTTTCCGCTCAACTCGTCTCGCATGAGGACGGCCGTTGCGCGTCCGTGACGAATGTCTACGGCCAGGACCTGGGTGTGATTGCGAACGACTGCGCCGCTCTCGATGGCGTCGACCAGCCACTCCGCCACCAGACGTTCGGGGAACTCGCACTGCGCATCCTCGAAGCTGAAGACAGACCAGCGGCGGCCGGCATCGAGCAGTCGCTCCAGTTTGTAGAGGTCGCTCTTGCCCGAATCGGCGCCCGGGTTTGTGCCGCCCATCCGGCGATACAGCCAGAGACCTGCTCGTATACTTAACGCACTGCGGCGGCTTTTCTCATCGAGCGCCAACAGGAAGTGCATGGGATGCACAAGGTGTGAACGCTCCAGTAACAGGCGGCGGCGCTCGTGCAATGACTCTCGGACCAAACCCAGCTCGGCATGTTCCAAATAACGCAAACCGCCATGAATGATTCGGGTGGAGCGGCTTGTGGTACCGGCGGCGAAGTCAAGCTGCTCGAGCAGGAGGGTGCGACGGCCGGCGCGGGCGCACTCACGGGCAATGGCAACGCCGTTAATGCCGCCGCCGATTACTATGGCCTGAAAGTGCTCGCCTTCCAGCGATTGCCGGTTTGTGCCGGAAACATTCATTTTGGACACACAAATCTGATGCACGGTTCGGCGCCGCGGCGAACGGGAATAATCTGACTGTAAGTGTGCGCCATTCCGTAGCTTGGGGAAAGATGACGTTAGTCAGACAGGTAACTATTGACGCCATTCCTTCTATCTCTCTGTAAACATTATCTCTTCGGCGCTCACTACGACGCTTCGTTGCGGGCTGGAGCGGCCTCATTTACAGTGGTTCGCTCCCCTATGCCAAGCACAGGAGAACGGTTTGAGCGCGCGGTTTCAATCATGGCGCGGCTGCGCGGCCCGGGCGGATGCCCCTGGGACCGCGAACAGACCTTCGATTCCATCAAGCCTTACACGCTCGAGGAAACTTACGAAGTGCTGGAGGCGATCGACAATCGCGATTGGCACGAGCTGACCAGCGAACTGGGTGACCTGTTGCTGCAGGTTCTCTTCTACGCCCAGATGGCCAAAGATGAAGGAACATTCACTATCGACGATGTGCTGGATCGCCTTTCCAGCAAATTGGTAGACCGCCATCCCCATGTTTTCGGCGATGTAAGGGCGGAGACTTCCTCCGATGTATTGCGCAACTGGGAAGCGTTGAAAGCAGAGGAAAGACAGAAACGCAGGCAGGCGAATGCGCCGGAGGACCAGCACGCGAAATCAGTGTTGGCCGGGATTTCCTCCGCCATGCCAGCTCTGCTTGAGGCTCACAAACTAAGTTCGCGCGCCGCCAACGTGGGTTTCGATTGGGCGAACGTGGGTGGACTGTTCCTAAAACTGGAGGAAGAGACCGAAGAATTGCGCGAGCAGCTCCAGGATTTTCCGCCGCCGGGACCCCGTCCTCTGGAAGTCGGAGTCGCGGGCGCGGGAAGACAAAACGTTCCCGAAGGCTTGCAGCACCGTCTGGAGGACGAAGTCGGCGACCTGCTTTTTGTGCTGGTAAATATTGCCCGTTATCTGGCTCTCGATCCAGAATCGGCCTTGAGGAAGACAAACCGCAAATTCAAGCGAAGATTCCAGTGGATGGAGGAACAGTTACGAGCCTCTGGCCGGAGTCCGCGTGACGCAACCGCGGATGAATTGGAATCGCTATGGCAACAGGCGAAGAAAGCGGAACGAGGCAACGGGTGAGTGCTGATTCCATCGTTCTGCGGAAGTGTCACGGGCTCGGCGAAATGCAGGCTTGCGTAGCACTGCAGAAGCAGGTCTGGAATTTTAGCGACGCCGAGCTGGTGCCGTTACGCATTTTTGTGGTGGCCGAGAAGATTGGTGGGCAAGTTATCGGCGCCTTTGAGAACGGCAAGCTGGTGGGCTTCGCCTTTGCTATTCCGGGCACGCGAGCGGGCCATGTTTATCTCCATTCGCACATGCTGGCGGTCCTTCCGGAGCATCGTAATGCCGGAGTGGGCCGGCGCCTGAAGCTGTACCAGCGCGATGAAGCCCTGATGCGCGGGATTGAAGTGATCGAGTGGACTTTCGATCCACTTGAGATCAAGAATGCCTATCTCAATATCGAGCGGTTAGGCGCTATTGCACGGCGCTATCATGTCAATCAATATGGGATAACATCATCACCGCTGCAAGGCGGTCTCCCCACCGATCGGCTGGTGGCGGAATGGTGGCTGAAGTCGAAGCGGGTCGAGAGCGTGCTGGCCACAGAAGCCAGCACGCCATTTCAAATTTTGAAGACGATCTCAGTGCCGGCGCAGGTTTATGAATGGAAAGCCTCGCCCGTTACCAAAGAGCGAGCACGAGAGATCCTGGATTGCAATCGTCAGGATTTTCTGGAGGCATTTTCGGATGGTCTGGCGGTCCTGGGCTATCAGTGCGACCCAACGGGCAACGGCAAGTTTTTCTTGGGGCGATGGGATGAGAAGTGGATGTATGCGCCAAAGTAATGTCTGGTCAGCATGAAAATTGAAGCCATTACGATTCGCGAGATCCGCATGCCGCTCGTCCATTTTTTTGAGACGAGCTTTGGCCGTATTTATAACCGCCGCATATTACTGGTCACGGCGCAATGCGACGGAGTCAACGGATGGGGCGAATGTGTGGCGGGCGAAGATCCTTTTTACAGTTCGGAATGGATCGAAACCGCCTGGGCAACCATCAAGGCTTACCTTGCGCCCGCGATTCTGGGCCGCGAGCTAGCCTCGGGTCGAGACTGCCCAGCGCTGATGGCAAGGATGCGGGGTCATCGCATGGCCAAGGCCGCGATAGAAAATGCGTTATGGGATGCCGAAGCCAGACAGAAAAATGTTCCTTTGTGGAAGCTGCTGGGAGGCTTTAGACGCGAGATTCAGTGTGGAGTCTCCATCGGGATACAGGATTCGATCGAGCACCTGCTGGACAAAATCGACGTCGAAGCGGCAGCTGGTTATCAACGCATTAAGTTAAAAGTGAAGCCCGGCTGGGATGTGAAGGTGCTGGAGCGGGTTCGCGCGCGCTGGTCCGAGATTGTGCTGAGTTGTGACGCGAATTCCGCCTATACGTTGGACCAGGTCGAGCACCTGCGCGAATTTGATCAGTTTAATCTGCTGATGATTGAACAGCCGCTGTGGAATGATGATATTTACTACCATGCCCGTTTGCAGCGCGAACTGCGGAGCTCGATCTGCCTGGATGAATCGATCCGCCACGCCCGCGACGCTGCTGCAGCGGTCGAGACCGGCGCCTGCCGCATTATCAACGTTAAGGTGGGGCGGGTAGGCGGTTTTACGGAAGCCAGGAAGATCCATGACGCCTGCCTACGAAACAATATCCCCGTCTGGTGCGGGGGAATGCTGGAGTCCGGCATCGGACGAGCCCATAACATCGCGCTTTCCACGCTGGAAAATTTTCGTCTGCCGGGAGATGTGTCAGCCTCAAAACGTTATTGGAAGGAAGACATCATTGAACCGGAGGTGGAAGTAACGTCGCAGGGCACAATCGGCATCCGGGATAACGCGGGCACCGGGTACAGGGTGCGCGAGGAACTGATCGAAAAACTCACGGCCCGCCAGGAAACCCTGCGGGCGGACTCGAAATAAGAGAATCACTGGTGCTGTTGGTTACCCTGCCGATTTGCGGCCAGTGCGGCCTGCTGCTTTTTCAGCAGTTCGAGTCCCTGCGCAAAGGTCAAGTCCGGGGGCACAGGGCGGAAGTCGCTGAAGACTTCGGTAGATTTGATGTTGAGACTCTTGACAAAAAGAATTTTTCCGGTAAAAGTCAGCACCATCCGCGTAATTTCCCATTGGCCTTTGTCCACTTCACTTTGTTCCACTACGAAGTGGCCCCCATGGTCGAGATGACCGAGGAAACCCCATCCGAAGCCCACATCTTTGGTGAGTGTGCCGTCGATCCTCGCGAGGCGATCCTGATGTGCATTGATCAGCATGTATCCCTCCATGCCGGTGAGCACAAGCTCCACACGTGAAGGTGGGTTGTACCTGGGATTGGGACGGAATTTCAGGCGCAAGAGGTCGGCGCCCGGCTTGCCGACACCGGCGCCGCTGGAGGCGTCGCCATCATATTCGTAGAGAAAAGCATCCGGCAGCGCTTTGAGAATTCGGCCGATTCGTTCCGCAGTCGCTTTTTCCTGTTCCTGCTTTTTCTTCAGCTCATCAGGATTCTGTACGAAGCGTTCTTCGCGGAAATACTCGCCCTGGAGTTGCTCCGGGCTGAGCGGATCACCGGTGGTTGCGATCACGATACCTGCTATGGCATCGCGGGTCTCGACCATCAATTTGTCCTCCGATCCCTGCGGGTTCTCCTTGTGCTGAAGAAACATATATTTGGGAGAACTGACGGTCTTAGTTTCGTTCTGAACCGCGCGGCGGACCAACTCCGCTGGAGGTGCGGACCACTGCTGCTGTGTGGCAGCGGGATTGGATAGGGCAACTAAAACAGTCATCATCACTATTAAGCGAATTGTCAGAAAGAGAAATAATGGCATTTTTATACTCGTTGAAAACCTAGTTTAGCCTAAGATCCAAAGTGTAGGCGCGGGCGTGCTTGCCCGCGCCTGCATTACCGGTTTGCCCAACCGTGGCCCGTGAGATATAGTCTCGGGGTAGCAGCGCTGCCGCTCACGAGGTTCTTCTTCTGGCCGTCCGGCACGTCGCAGATGAGGGAAGTCCAGATTCCCGCTAGCGCCCCGCGGAACGTATGCCTCAGGAGGCTGAAGCCATGGATACGCCGAATACGGCGGAGTTTGCCCATATTGGGAAATCAGTCGTCATCAAGGGAGAACTTTCCGGCAGCGAAGATCTTTACGTCGATGGCCAGGTCGAGGGTACCATCGAGCTGCATGGCAATAACCTGATCATCGGACCCACCGGGCAGGTGCGCGCCAATGTTAACGCTAAAGGCGTTGTGGTAGAGGGCAAACTGGATGGCAACATTCATGCCAGTGAGCGGACTGAGTTGAAGAAATCAGCCATTGCCGTGGGTGACATCATCACCCAGCGGGTTGCAATTGAGGATGGCGCATACTACAAGGGCAAGGTTGACATGCAGAAGGATAGCGCCCGGCCGGATTTATCCAAGCCTCAGGGTCGGGGCGTGCCCACGCCAGTTTCCAGCGCCTCGGGAGCTGCGGCTTCCGCGGCCGGAACTTCGGCGGCAGCTCTGAAAACTCCGGTAACCGAAACCAAGTAGTTAGCCCGGTTTCCGTTCATCTCCGCGATATAGTGGAAGCATGCGGTACTGAGTGGGACCGGAAGCCTGGTATTTGTTAATGGCCTCCGTCGCGCAAAACTTCATGAAACTGTTTCGCGGTTCATCTGGCGATCCCGGAGGGCCAGCGCCGGCCCGGTCGGCGAAGCGGCTGACACGCCGCTCCAGCGGCCTTGCCGAACTCGCCAAAACCCTGGAGTCGGAAGAGACGCTTTGCGTTCTCGATCTCGGGAACACTTCTCCGGCGAACATCCGCTATTTCACCGAGCGCGGCCACAAGATCTACAGCGAGGATCTGTTAGTGGCATCCACCGACCCCTCTCTGCTGACGAAGGACGAACAGGGAGCCGCGATTCTCGACAGCAAACGGTTTCTGGCGGAGAATCTGGTGTATCCGTCGGCGCAGTTTGATGTCGTGTTCTGCTGGAACCTGGCGGATTACATGGATGAGAGTTTAGTAAAGCCCGTGGTCGGGCGGCTGTGGTCGCTGCTCAAACCCGGTGGGATGCTGCTGGCTTTCTTTCATACCCGGGAAGCTGGCCCCGATGCTCCCTGTTACCGCTATCACATCCTGGGTACGGATACTCTCGAGATGCAGCACATTGAAGCTCGCGGGGAAACCCGCAAGGGTCCCACCGGAGTAGCTCACGCGTCGGCCGCATCCGGTTTCCCGCTGCAGCGCGTGTTCAATAATCGCCACATCGAGAATCTGTTCCGCGATTTTGCCTCCATCAAGTTCTTCCTCGCCCGCGATAATGTCCGCGAAGTGCTGGTTGTGAGGTAATCCTGTCAGAGAAATTCTCCTGCGTCCGTGTAGGACTGTTCCGCAGATGATTTCGTGGAAGGGCGCGACTTCAGACGTGCCGCGCGGAAACCTGAGCAGGCTTTAGCCCCTGAGGTTCGAGCATAACCTGACTAATACCTTACCTCGTCTTTCTCACCAGATACTCGGTGACCGACGGAGTCTTCTCTAATACCGAAAGCAGAGGTTTCCGCAGTAAGGGCGGCAAGCCCATCATGCGCCGAATTCTGGACGAAGTCCTGAAAACTGGCGCCAGCCGCTGCCGATAGAAGGCGCTATAGGCGCGGGCTGCCTCGGGCAAGGGCATCACCCCCCGAAAAAAGGGGACCAGACACTCGGCGGCGAGCCTTCCGCTACGGAGAGCCAGCGAAATTCCATCACCGACGAAGGGATCGACGAAGGCGACGGCATCGCCCGCCATCAGTATCCCGTTCCGCACCGGCTCAGGATTCAGGAAAGTCAGCGGCGAGGTGCTCACGGGATCGCTCAGCGGTTGCCATTTGCGGCTGCGCTCGTGTAACGCGGGATGGCAGGCGAATACCTGAGGCAGGGTGCTGGCAACATCAGCGCGCACCATGGCCGAGGCATTTACCCGCTGCTGCCTTGTATTCTCTTGACCAGCACTCTGCGTTCCAGGATTTACCGGCTGAACCCCGCAGTAACCGCCCTCGAAGAAATAAAGATCTACCGAAGCTTGTGGCGCATTCTCTACGAAGTGCGCCTTCAAACCCAGCCATTTTTCCGTGCGCCGTCCGTTTGTCGCAGGCCGCGGACTCAGGTTGGACCAGCGCCCTGACGCATTGACGAGCGCACGTGTCTCAAAATCTCCGGAGGTGGTTATGACGCGGAACGGACCCATGCCCACGACGCCCTGCACAGTGATCCGCTGGCGGGTATCTACGCCGTCATGCTGGGCGGAATCCCAGAGAGCAGCATCGAGGTCGAGTCGCGCGATGCTGGCTGCAGGTGGAATGATGGTAGTGTGAAGAACCCGGCCATCGATGTAAAAACGCGCGCCGGCAATGCGCACCGCCTCCTGTAAAAGTCTTGATTGTTGGGACAGAAGAAGGCGCGCCAGCAAGTCCAGTGATTCTGCGGATACAAATTCACCGCATACCTTGTGTCGAGGGAAAATCCCGCGCTCCAGAATAAGAACGCGGGCGCCATTGCGCACCGCCGTGATGGCCGCAGACGTGCCAGCCGGGCCGCCGCCAACGACGATCAGGTCGTAAATCATAGCCTGGAGCCTTCAGCGCTCTGCCTTCAGCGCTCTATCGCTTCCACGCAATCACGCCCATGCGGAAAAAATAATGGCCATTGATTTCCACTCGTGCAGCTTTCGTTTGCGCCAGCAATGCCCGCATTTCTTCTTCCGTGTACGCCTGGCGAACCGAAGCCGGCGCGTCATGCCGGGTGATTCGGCTGCGGTAGAGCGGCGCTCCCAGGTAAGCCAGCGCAAGATGCATAGGATTCCGGACCAGATCGTTGATTAGCACCGCCCTGCGGCATACGCGAAGACTTTCATTCACGAATTCCACAATTTGTGGCGGATCGAGGTGGTGGGCAAAGAGAGTAGAACTCACCAGATCAAAATGTGAATCTGCGAAAGGGAGCGCCAACGCGTCGCCGGCTACCGCCCGCTTTCCCCCATTCCAGCTTGAGCCTTTCAAATGCGATGGGGCGCGATCGAGCAGGGTAATCTCCAGGCGCAGAGCATCGCTTTTGTGCAGCAGACGTTGACGCACAGTTTGCGGGACGTAGCCGGAGCCGGCCGCCACCTCTAAAACAGAAAGTGCTGAGACGCCGAGCTTGCCCGCCACACGCCGGATCATCGATTCGGCGGTGTTGATGCCTCCAAAGCATTGATTAAACCATCGCAGGTCCGCCAGCGCTGCGGCTATCTCGGCAGGCGTGCCGGAGTCGGTGTCAAGCAATTCGGCAATGGCGACTCTTTTCATGCGGCGAAAAGCAGATCTCGCTTAGGTCGGGATGACAGTCCGGGAAATGATCCTTTTCCACCCTCTCACACTTCCGCCAGCTCCTCTTCGAGCAACTGTTTGTTATATAGATCGAAGTAGTAGCCATTCAGCGCGAGCAATTGATCATGCGTGCCCAGTTCCACAATGCGTCCGCTGTGCAGCACGGCAATCATGTCCGCGTTACGAACGGTAGACACGCGGTGCGAGATGAAAATCGTGGTTCGATCGCGCATCACTTCACGCAGATGGTTCAGAATCTTGTCTTCGGTGTGCGTATCCACGCTGGAAAGCGCATCGTCCAGGACCAGAATCCGAGGGTTGCGGATGATAGCCCGCGCAATCGCCGTGCGCTGTTTCTGTCCTCCCGAAAGAGTTATACCGCGTTCCCCCACCAGTGTCTGATACTGCTCTGGAAAACTCTCGATGTCAGCCGCGATGCTGGCCGCCTGCGCCGCGGAGCTCACCTCCTCATCGCTTGCATGAGGCTTGCCGAAAGCAATGTTCTCGCGGACGGTCTCACTGAACAGAAAGGTTTCCTGCGGTACGAAGCCGATCTGCTGCCGCAAAAATTCCAGGGGATAGTCCCGGATGGGCCGGCCGTCAATCAGCACAGTTCCGGGCTCGGTGTCGTAAATTCGCGGAATCAGGCTGACCAGGGTGGTCTTTCCGGAACCGGTCGGACCAACGATCGCCAGGCTGCTGCCCGCCGGAACGCTTAGGTTGAGGTCATGGAGAATAGGAACGCCGTTGTAGGCAAAATTCAGCCCACGGAATTCAATGTCACCTCGAATGTGCGTGGCCGGGATGCCCGCGGCTCTGACCTCCGGGCTGTCCTCTATCTCCGGTCTTTCGGTAAGAATTTCGTTGATGCGCGCCATGGACGCCGTACCGCGCTGGAAGATATTGATGACCCATCCCAATGCGATGATCGGCCAGGTAAGCTGCACCATGTAAGTGTTGAAGGCCACGAATCCACCGACGCTGATGCGCCCGTACAATACTTCGCGCCCACCCAGCCAGAGAACCAGTACGATGGCAAACCCGAGCATGGTCTCAAGCGTAGGCCAGAGCATTCCCATCAGGCGAACCAGTTTGAGGCTGCGCGCGATGTACTCTTTGTTGGAGGTTTCGAAGGCCGCGATTTCCGCCTCTTCCTGCACGTAAGCTCGGATTACGCGGGCACCCGAAAAATTCTCCTGCGCGCGCGCGGAGATATCGGAAAACATAGCCTGAATTCGTTCAAAGCGCTCGTGAATCCGGCGGCCGAAGTACTGCACCACCACACTCACGAACGGCAGCGGCAGGAATGCGTACAGGGTCAAACGAGGGCTGATCGAGAGCATGAAAACCAGGGCCCCGGCGGTAAACACAATCGTGTTCGCCGAATACATAATGGCCGGACCCAGCAGCATGCGCACGGCATTCAGATCGTTGGTGGCGCGGGCCATGATGTCGCCGGTGCGAGTTCGCTGGTAATAGGAATAAGACAAGCTCTCGAGATGCTGGAACAGGTCATTACGCAGATCAAACTCAATCTCTCGCGAAATGCCGATCATGATCCAGCGGGTCAGGAACTGGAAAATGCCCTTGATGGCGGCCACGCCGAGCAGCATTCCGGCGTAGATCAGTAATTTGTGCTGGGTCACACCCTGGCGGAGACCATCCACAGCCCACCGGATGACCTGGGGAAAGAGAATCCAGATGCCGTTATTGCAGAAAACGCAGATCATCCCCACCGCGAAGCTCCAGCGGTATTTTTTCAGGTAAGGGAACAGGGGACGGAGGCTCTTGGGCAGCATCTGTAAGTTGTAGATGCGATTTTACCAGTGACGGCTTCAGAATCGGCTGCTACACCGGGAACCGGCGCTTTTTCAGTAAGCTCTTCAGGTCGCAATAATTTTCTCCACAAAACACCTTCGAGATGTAGAATGCGCGACGGTTTATCGCCGGGGAACGTCCGTCCCGTACCTGTTTACTTCGTTTGCATTAAGCCAGCGATCATAGAAGGAGCCACCATGAAATTGCCGAGCCTGCATATGCTTGCTATCTGCGTGGTTGTGTTGACCGCCGCCGCCCTTCCTGCAAACTCGCAAGAATGGATTCCGCTTGTCAACCAGCCTAATCCTGTACTTGGACTTAGCAATCCACTCTTACTTACCGATGGGACCGTAATCGCGCACGAAGTCTGCGGATCGACATGGTGGCGGCTGACTCCCGATCCCTTTGGCAGCTATGTCAACGGCACCTGGAAGCGGATCGCTTCATTGCCCGCCGGCTACGGGCCCTTGTATTTTGGCTCCGCCGTCTTGCCTGACGGCCGGGTAATCATTGAGGGCGGCGAGTATAACTTTGACGGCCAGAACTGCAATATTGTCTGGACAAACCAGGGAGCTATCTACGATCCGAAAAAGAATATTTGGACGCCGGTAGCGCCTCCACCCCTCTGGAAACATATTGGAGACGCCCAAAGCGTAGTCCTTAACGATGGGACCTATATGCAAGCTGACTGCTGCAATAAGCAACAGGCGTTGCTGGACGCGCAAACCCTCACCTGGACGGTCACAGGCAAAAACAAATTCGACATTAATGATGAGGAGGGCTGGACACTCCTGCCGGACGGAACGGTTCTGACGGTAGATGCCTACGTCCACCGCTACGACGCGGACGGCAAAAACTACGAAATTTATCACCCGCGAAAAGGGACGGGCTTTTGGACCAGCGGCCCTCCCAGCGGAACGATGGTGCAGCTCTGGGATTCTTACCCCGACGCGCAGAATGCCTCCTACGAGCTTGGTCCTGCGATTTTGCGGCCGGACGGGAAGGTGTTTTACACCGGCGCCACGGGGGCGCCAGGAGCTCCCGGCCATACTGCCATCTATGACACGGCCAGCAAAACCTGGACCGCTGGCCCGGATTTTCCTGGCCACCAGGACATCGCCGACGGCCCAGCGGCTCTGCTGCCAGACGGCAATGTGCTGATGCAAACCAGCCCGGGCGTGTTCAATCTGGGGTCGAATTTCTATGTTTGGGATGGAATCGATTTTGCCAACGTCACTGCGGGGAACACCGATGCGCCAGTGGTTTCCTCCTTCTACGGAAACATGTTGATATTGCCGACCGGCGAGATCCTCTGGACGGACTTTGGGAACGTGTGGGTGTTTCGTTCAAGTGGACGCCCGCAAGCCGCATGGGCGCCGGAAATTGTCTCAGTGCCGGCCGACATCACACGCGGAAAGTCATATGTCGTGTCGGGATTCAAATTCAACGGATTCTCTCAGGGCGCCGCTTACGGCGATGATGCGCAGTCGGCTACCAACTATCCGTTAGTTCGCATCACCAATCGGATTACAGGGAACGTTTATTACGCGCGCACCCACGACCATAGCACCATGGCGGTTGCCTACAGCGGTGGGGTTTTTACCAATTTCGATGTACCCAGGCAGATGGAATCGGGATTAAGCGACTTGGAAGTAGTTTGTAATGGCATCGCCTCACCGGCCGCAACGGTGAACGTACATTAGAAATCATATGAACCGGCCGCCCGAATGCGGCCGGTTCCCTACAATATGTCGCGGCGGAACGTAATAATGCCGGCGACCACGAGGAGCACGATCCAGCCCAAAAGGAAGCCCCAGCTCGAACTCATTATATAAGAGTAAACTTCGTCCATGGCTGGCAGGTCAAGCGCTGCGGCGGCAGGCCAATTCCGTCTTGCCGGTCAGATGCTTATATTTGCTCAAAATTTCGCTTACGGCATTCAGCCGTCCTAGTGTGGTTAAGTGAGCGTCAGTCAGCGCGTGGTCGATCTGCGACATCCAGCACTCCACCGCGGTCTCCACCCCGAGTGCCATTTCCGACGCGACCGCCATCACCAGATCTTCCTTTATATTAATCGCTGAAATTGTCAAGAAGGGACCCTCCTTTCTCGCGAGCCACCGTTACCGCCTGCCACGTCGAAATCCGGGCGGGGCGGCGATTTGTATGCCCGCCCCGCGACAGCTGGATTACTGGCTCTGCGTCTGCTCTTGCATATGCTGGTTGAGCCGCTGCTCATGACGTTGCATGAACTCAGTGATCCTGGTTTTCTGCTCTGCGGTCAGGACTTGAAACAATTCAGATTCGATGCGCGCCTTCTGCACAATCAATTCGGTAAGATTCGCCGACTGCTGTGCCACTAAAGCGCGAGCTTTTGCTTCGTCGAAGCTGCCGCTCATCTCCAGTTCGCGCAGTTGATGATGGCCTTGCGCCAGCTGTTGTATCAGCGGATGGATTGCCGGCTTTTCTTTCGCGAGAATGTCTTTCATTTGCGCCTGTTGCGCGTCGGTCAGATTAAGATAGTCAGCAAAGAAATTCAGCATGTGTCCGCCAAACATCTCATCGCCGTGCATCTGGACACGCCGGACAGTTTGGGATACCGCCAGCGCGGCAGTGAGCGTCAGTGCGAGCGTGACCGCGAGTATTTTGATGTAACTTGATTTCATGGAACCTCCCTGGGATTAGCTCTTCCACATTAGAAACGTTTTCTCCGCCGATGGCAGTAAAAAGACAGTCAATCCGAGTAAAGTTTTGTAAATCGCCCGAACTTCCGGATGACAATTCTTTACGCCTTTCAGTGGCATGCTTGTGCTTGAACTGCTATTACAATAAACAATTGTGGATCGCATTCTGGTCATAGACGACGATGTGGAGCTTTGTGCTCTGGTAAGCGAATATCTCACTGCAGAAGGCTTTCAAGTGGAATCTGTGAATGAAGGAACGAGAGGTTTGGAGCGTGTTTTAAGCGGAGACCACTCGTTGATCGTGCTGGACGTGATGCTGCCTGGACTAAACGGATTCGACGTGTTGCGGCGCATTCGGAATTCTTCGCGCATTCCAGTTTTGCTGCTTACGGCTCGCGGCCAGGACGTCGATCGCATCGTCGGGTTGGAGATAGGCGCCGATGACTATCTTCCCAAGCCCTTCAATCCCCGTGAGCTTGTGGCTCGCATTCGTGCCATTCTTCGGCGAACGAAAGCCGACGGCTCGGGCGCACCGTTGGCCCCGGAAGTTCTTCGGGTGGGAGATGTAGAACTCGACGCCGGCACCCGCACGGTCCTGCAGAAGGGAAAGCCAGTGGAGTTGACCTCAGTAGAGTTCAACCTGCTGCAGGCGCTGCTGCGCGAGGCGGGGCGGGTTGTGCCTCGGGAGCGGCTCGTAGATTTAGTACTCAGCCGTAAATTTTCCCCCTTCGATCGCAGCATCGACATGCATGTCAGCAAGATTCGCAAGAAGCTGGGCGATGCTGATGCCGGCACCGACCACATCAAGACCGTACGCGGGGTGGGCTACGTTTTTGTCCGACCTCAGGACAATGCCAGGGGAGGCGACTAATGAGGAGCCTCTTCCTGAAAATTTTCTTGTCCTACTGGGTGGCGCTGGCTTTGTTTCTTGTATTGGCAATTCTGATTACGCTGGCAATTCGCCCGCCACGCGAGAACTCCCTGGTGGAATCACAGCAGGCGGAATTCCTGAGCCAGGCGGTACAAGCCTACCAGAGCGGCGGCCCGGAAGGGGCTCGCCGTTATGTCCGCGGCTTGCGCGACTCTCACCATTTGTGGGCGTTCCTCTTTAACGGACAAGGTCAGGAAGTGACTGGGCGGAAACCGCCGGAATGGATTGAACGAGTCAAAAACGGGCAGGCCCATACTATCGACAGCTTCTGGGGAAGGCTTGGGCCCATGCAGTTCCTGCGCCCGTCCATGACTGCGGACGGACAGCGGTACATCATGGTGATTCAGTTGCCTCCGGAGCAGCCGCGATTTGGATGGCACCGGATGCTGTGGCTGGTAATTCTGATCGCCATCGCCAGCTCCGGCCTGGTCTGCTACCTGCTGGCGCGCTACATGACCGCCCCTGTGGTTCGCCTGCGCGCCGCCACACAGCGGTTGGCGGCGGGGGACTTGAGCGCCCGCGTCGGCGCACCAGCGGCGCGAGGCGGCGACGAGATCGCTCAACTGGTTCGCGATTTCGACGCCATGGCTGAACGTCTGGAAAAATCTGTAAACGCCCAGGCCCGCCTGCTCAATGATATTTCCCATGAGCTGCGGTCTCCTCTGGCGCGTCTGAACGTTGCCCTGGAACTGGCGAGACAACGTTCGGGCCCCCAGGCAACCAGCGCTCTGGATCGTATTGACCTGGAATCGAACCGCTTGAATGAATTGATAGGGGGCCTTCTGACCATCGCCCGCATGGAAGATGGCAACGAGCCGGTGAAGAAATCCCCCATTCATCTTACGGAAATGCTTGATCAGATCGCGCAGGATGCGGATTATGAGGCGCAAAACCGCAATTGCCATGTGGACCGCGTAATCGTGGAGGATTGCTGGGTCCTGGGTGCTCCGATGTTATTGCACAGTGCAATTGAAAACGTGGTGCGCAATGCCACTCGCTACACAAATGAAGGCACGAACGTCGAAATTCGCCTCCAGGCCGCCCCGGGGCCTCGCGGCCAGGAGGCCGTGATCACGGTTTCTGACTCAGGGCCGGGCGTTCCCGAGGATGCGCTCGACAAACTATTCCGGCCGTTTTACCGCATTGATGACGCGCGCGGACGCCAGACCGGCGGTGTCGGCCTCGGTCTTGCAATCACCGAACGCGCGGTCCGGTTGCATGGCGGAACCGTGAAGGCGGTGAACCGGCCCGCCGGCGGCCTGATGATTGAGATTCGTTTACCTCTTTCTACAGTCAAGCCGGGCCAGCTGGAACCGTCGGTCCCCGTTCTGCAAACCGGCCGCGATTGAGAGCGCCGTTGCCTCGCTAATGATCGGATCGTTCCAATGATTGGGCGAGGTTTGCTCTTCACATCTATTCCTGATACACAAATAAAGGTAAGGACTCGCTGGAAGATTTAAGGCGATCAACGGCAATCAACGAAACACAGGGATATGAAAACAGGAAGAACGATCGAGATGAAGTTTGTATTGCTGGCGGGCTGGTTGTGTCTTGCCATGATGGGCTTGATTAGCTGCTCGAGCACCACAACATCATCGCCGTCGGCGAGCGGATCTCTTTTCGTCACTACGCAGGGAGATAATTCAGTCTCGGCCTTCGCTATAAATCTGGGCACCGGCGGGATTGGCGCAAGTGGAGGAAGCGTAGCCACCGATAAGTTGCCGTTAGTGCCATCGGCGATGATTCTTGCTCCCTCGGGAAATGCTCTGTTCGTGGCCAACAGCAACCCGAACATTCCAGCCGCACCGCCGTGCGCGCTTCCGCCTGCCGGCACTATCACTGCATATACCGTCAATGCGAACGGAACGCTCGCAGCGGCGGCTGCCAGCGCGCCGGCGGGCATCATTCCCTCGGCTATGGCCATCGATTCTGCGGGCAAACATCTGTTCGTAGCGAACCAGGGTGTCCAGTGCAATCCAAATTCTGGAACCATCTCTGTATTTAACATTTCTGGATCTACTTTAACCGCAGTGCCGGGGTCACCGTTCATTACCGGGACTGGTGTGGGTAACAGTACGCGCCCGGCGGCGCTTGCCGTAAGTTTGTCGGGAAATTTCTTGTACGTGGCCAACCAGTTCGACGGTACGGTATCGGTTTTCTCGATCGACGGCGCCGGCAAGCTGACAACGATATTGGCCCCTTACGCAGTGGGCGCGGCTCCAGCCGCGATGATATTAAGTCCTGACGGAAACTTTCTATACGTTTCCAATTCAGGCTCAGGCAACATCAGCGGGTTCAGCATCTGCGATAAGCCCTCAGGGACATGCGCCGTGACTCCCGGCTCTACGCCAGACGGAAGCCTCACGCCAATTCCCGGCTCGCCTTTTCCGGCTGGTTCCAATCCAGTTTCTGCCGCAATCGATTATGCAGGACGTTTCCTTTATGTAGTGGATAGCGGTTCGAACGAGGTCTCGGAATACAAGGTCAGCGCGGGCACAGGGGTTTTGGCCATTAACAGCCCGGCGACCATTTCCACCGGGGCCAATCCGGTTTGGATTGCCTTTCGGGCAGGAACCACGACCGCCGCGACCGGCGGAAAAATTGACTATGTGTACGTTGCCAACAGCGGAGCCAACACGATATCAATCTTCAGCTTTGATTCCACCAGCGGGGTCTTGAACCTGGTGGGCGCACCTGTGACGCTGGTCAACGGAGCAGGACAACCCAGAGGTCAGCCTTCGGCAATTGCGGTCAAGTAGCATCAGGACCAACCTTCGCGGAGCCTCTTCTCCAAGCAACAATGCTGCAGCTAAGTCGGTACCCGCAAAATCAGATAGCTACCCAGTAATCCGAAGATGACATCGGGAGACCAGGCCGCCAAAATCGGTGGCAACTGATTCACGTTCCCCATCGACTCGAACAGACGGGAAACTGTGATTTGCGCCACTCCAATTCCTACCGCCGCGGCAATGCCGGCTAACGCTCCCCGTTTTCCTGTGGATAAAGCAAAAGGGATCGCCAGTAAAGCCATCACCAATGTAATGAGCGGGAAGGCGAGTTTTTCCTGGAGCTGTACTTTAAGTCGAACCACGTCGAAACCGCTTTGTTGCAGATCATGAATGTAGCGTCCGAGTTCCTGGTAGTTCATCTCAGAAGATTGCTTTACCTCCTTCTTGAAGTAAGGCGGAGGTTCGCTGACAGACGCAAATGTAGCCACATCGAAAGTATGATAGTTCGCAATCGCGGGACCTCGGAGGCTGCGTTCCCAGCCTTGCGTACACACCCAGCGTTTTAACCGGTCTTCCCAGTGCGCGCGGTCAGAATAAATTCTGTGGGTGAGCTGAAAGCTTTCCGGATCGAATTGAAATATGGTCAGGTCGCCGAACTGGTTCCGGTCGGGATCGAAAAGCTGATAATAGTAAATCGTAGAGTGCTGGCCGAAAATCCACTTGCGATCGGGA